>DGHE01000011.1:37382-49686 GCA_002392525.1 Bacteroidales bacterium UBA3856
TCCGGGCTTAAAGCGTTGAAACTCCGTCACAGCGGACGGGAATGCAAAGATACGATAATTTTCCGAGTTAGCAAGCGGTTCATAAAAAAATGCAGTCGGGGTTCACACCTGGACTGCATTTTTTGGTTAAACCGAAATAACGATAACCTAATAACCAACTTTTCCTTAGTCGGTTGCAAAATAAGGGTATAAAACCCGAAATTTCCACACAATTTACGTCATTTTACGGACATTTTGCGCAGAATAGGTTAAAGTTTGGCTCAAATTCCATTCTTTAACCTGTCAATTTCCTTCTCCGACAAGCCGGTAATGTCGCATATCTCCTCAAGAGAATAACTTTTCTGAAGCATTTTAAGGGCAGTATCAGATTTAGCTTTAGACATTCCGTCCACGACGCCGTCCTCATAATACGCCTGACCAATATCCAGTCTCTCTTCTTCTGTTACCATGCCACGAAAGTATTTTAGTTTTTCTTCGTCCAGTAAGTCGGTCATTCTAGAAGCCTTTGCGACAACAGAGTAACGCTCCCCCATGTCTTCCGGCCTACCAGCAAAGGTACTCATATTTTTCAGAATAAAAAACCAACTTTCAACCGGGTCAAGCCCATTCATACTGGCTTTTTTCAGGCGCGGTAGTTCACAGAAAAAAAGAGATAGTTGTGGACCGTACCACTCTCCGGACGTTGTTTCCCGCAAAACAAAACGATAAATCAGCTGATCGGTATC
Source organism: Bacteroidales bacterium UBA3856 (assembly GCA_002392525.1). The sequence goes on from DGHE01000011.1 coordinate 38,108, forward strand.
GTGCGGCAAGGTGTAATCCATAAAACAAATAACATAAACAGGTCGAAGCTTGGAATACGACTCTTTCTGTTTCAGCTGCCCATGAAGCATAGATGCACCGTAGTAAAGCATCCTGTTTTTAAAGGAAACCTTTTTCTTTCTCTGCATCTCAACTATTATCTCCCGTCCATCCTGCGTCTTTATTAAAACATCCATGATGATATTTTTATCGTCCGGACGCATCTTGTCAATTTCATTTGGCAGGTACTCCAGTTTCTCCACCGATTGAATATCTTCTGGCAGGATGTCCTCCAACAACATCTTCACAGAATTCAAGTCATTGAATACATGCTTGAAAGCCCAATCGCAACGAAGGTCCATATACGGTTTTTCAATTACGCACCTTACAAGGTGTTCCTTCTCCTTATCGGTGAGGTTTCGGTAACGTTGCACCTCATTAAGTACGGCCAGGTACTTTTGCAACTGTTCTTGTGTCAATTCTGCATTCATAAAAGCATTCTGTCCAGCATTAGGTGGACGACACAAACCTACAAAAGAGAAAAGGGGTTTCCAATGACCGGCTAAAAGAAAACGATGTTTTAGCCGCTTTAGGATAAGTTTTTTATGATTTAGCCGGAAAACCAGCTAGAAAAAAACTGTTTTGACGATTATTTCGTATCTTTGTAGTGTATCCTTCACGGATACAAGACATATGTAATTTAGCATTTGCTATTTATTCGGTTGCCCTGAAACGTAGGAAATTTCAATGCAACATGCCGGATGAGTCGCGAGTGTCTGCGCTTTGGCGTGGACTCGACTTGTCCAATGTTGCGGCATCCTACGGCCCAGGGCATGGATTAGAAAAGTCCATGCCTTTTTTTGTGCCGTAAGGTGCCGCTTTCCGGATAAGTCGCAAGTGCCGTAAGAGCGCAGCTTATGGCCAAAAACAGCAATCTTGGAGCCGCTAAGGCTGCCAAGAATGACGAGTTTTACACCCAGTACGCCGACATTCAAAAGGAAGTGAACGCATACCTGGAGTACAACCCGGACACCTTCCGTGACAAGACGGTCCTATTGCCCTGTGACGACCCCGAGTGGTCCAACTTCACCCGCTTCTTCGCCCAAAACTTTGAGCGGCTGGGACTGAAGCGCCTCATCAGCACGTCGTACGCAGTGGAGAGCAAGAAGTACAAGGACTACGAACCCACTCTCTTTGAGACGGAGAGCCCCCTGTTCGACATGGACAAGACCCGCATCAAAGGCAAAATCTTCGAACTCACCCGCGACACCAACAGCAGCGGCCGCATCGACATCGACGACCTGGAATGGCACTACCTGGAAGGCGACGGCGACTTCCGCAGCCCGGAGGTCTGCGCATTGAGGGACCAGGCCGATATTATCGTCACCAATCCACCGTTTTCTTTGTTCAGGGAATTTTTGATGTGGATTGTGAGTGCCCGAAAACAGTTTCTCATTATTGGCAACAAGAACTGTATAACCTACAAAGAGGTATTCCCGCTTATCAAAGGTAATAAATTGTGGATAGGGCCTACTATTACCAGCGGAGACCGTGAGTTTATGGTTCCTCGTTCTTACGTAACGCGTTCTGCATCCCTTAGGGTTGACGAGAGAGGAAACAAATACATCCGGGTCCCCGGCGTTCATTGGTTTACCAATCTGGAGCACGGACGTCGTCACGAAGCGCTGAAATTGATGTCCATGAAGGATAACCTCCGTTTCGGCCGTCATAAGGACCTAATAAAGAATGGCTACAGGAAGTACGATAACTATGATGCTCTGGACGTTCCTTATTCCGATGCAATTCCGTCAGATTATGACGGCATCATGGGTGTCCCCATCACCTTCCTGGATAAGTACTGTCCCGACCAGTTCGATATACTGGGCGCCACTCAGCGTGGCTGTCATGACGAGGTCCCGGACACCAGGAAATACGACGATTACTGGGAAATGAAACCGGATGGTACACCAACGGGATCTTCTGGAAACAAGACCAACGAGAATGCTAACTTGCTGGGGAATGACGGCAAAAAGAACTATTTCATCAATAAGGAAGGCCGCGTCATACAGTCTGCCTACCAAAGAATATTCATCCGCAAAAAACAATAGTACCATGATAGCACGACTTGTAACCGACTGGAGCATCGGCGATATCTGCAAGGGATTCCAGTACAACGAATACGAAGGGAAGGGCCTGTACGGCCTTTCGGGGCGGCTCACCATCCAGCCGGAGTTTCAGCGGCATTACCTTTATGCCGAGAATGGCGGCAAGAAGGAAGTGGATGTGGTGCAGAGCGTCCGGAACGGGTATCCCCTCGGCCTTATCTACTTCTCCAAAGTGGGAGAGGACCGGTACGAGGTGCTGGACGGTCAGCAGCGTATTACCTCCCTGGGGCGTTTCCTTACGGAGAAATTCGCCTGGATTGATGCCGACGGTCGGCCGTGGTATTTTTCGGCCCTCAATCCCGACGAGCAGGAGAAGTTTCTGAACACGAAACTCCTTATCTACGTCTGCGAGGGCACGGAAAAAGAAATCAAGGACTGGTTCCGGACCATCAACATCGTGGGTATCCCCCTCAATAACCAGGAAACCCTCAACGCCGTGTATTCCGGCCCGTTCGTCACCAAAGCCAAGGAAGAGTTCTCCAACTCCAACAATACCAACATCAACAAGTGGAGCTGCTTCATTCCGGGTACCGCCAAGCGGCAGGACTACCTGGCTGCAGCCCTGGATTGGGTAAGCAAAGGGCAGGTGGAGGAATATATGTCGGCACACCGCTATGACACCGACATCACGGAACTCAAGGCCTACTTCACCTCTGTCATTGACTGGATTACCTCCGTATTTGATATAACGCCGGAGAAAGAGATGTGCGGGCTGCACTGGGGCGAACTCTACGAGCGTTTTCACAAGACAGCCTATAATCCGGAGGAGGTGGCCGACAAAGTGCGCGAGCTTTACGAAAGCTTCTATGTGAAGGAGAAAAAAGGCATCTATGAATACATCCTGGACGGCTGCCAGAACACGAAACTACTCAACGTCCGCGTGTTCGACGAGCCCACCAAAAAGGCCGTCTACGCGACGCAGACAGCATCGGCCCGGACGAAAGGCGTGTCCAACTGCCCACTGTGCGCTATAGGCCACGATGCCAACCACAGCAAGATCTGGGACTTGAAGGATATGGATGCCGACCACGTCACGGCCTGGAGCAAGGGCGGTGCTACAGACATTGAGAACTGCCAGATGCTTTGTAAGACGCACAACCGGGCCAAGGGGAACCGGTAAACACAAACTCAAATACTATTATGATCTGTGAGCTTCTCGGTTTGAGTGAACAGGCCGTGGCTGCTCTGCAACAATAGGAATAGATATCCGCTACTATAAATTTAAATCCGGGGCCCCCGACTTGGGAGCCCCGGAAAATAAGTTTCAGTTTAGGAAGTATGTTATTCGGCTACGCAGCGGACAGATGCACCGAGGCACTTGCCTCTTTCAGAACGCCTATATTCTGCTGTAGCTTCAGTCCTTGCATACACGGTATACGCCTTGTCAACGTTTTCATCAGATGAAGAAGCGTAAGAAGACCAAACATATGTACGTAATCCCGGCTTATAATGATCACCCCACGCCATCTGAATATAGCCAGCATAAGGGAAGACAACAGGAGTAGAAGTCCCTATCCTATATGAATAATACGTAGCTCCGTTATCCGCAAAATTGTCGGAAGCAGGTAATTCATTTAACTTTGTCGACCCCCAATAGTGAACACTGGTATTTCTTGTTGGAACGATATACCCCGGAGGGCAAGGGTCATAAATGGTCTTCGTGCTGCTCCAAAGACTGTTATTATGGTCAGTATCTGCCGCCCAATCCTTATCATCTGCCGACCTTGCAAACACCGTAGGATTCTTAATTGTAGCGTCTATCGTCATCGTACCCGCAAGGGTTGTCATCACCGTACCACTAACTGAAGCGGCGCCCTTTGTTGTAACACCTTTATTCCCAGGGAACGGATCTTTACGACCCCACTGATAAAGAAGGCCATAGGATTCAACGGTAGCTGCAGCATCTGCAGGAGCGGCCACGAGAGCGCCAAGGTTGCGATCCATAATGGGCTTATTTCCAAAGACCGTTGCATCCGTGACATTACCACTTACTACATCGTTATTAGGAATCCAGATATGCCAACTCCAAAGGATGTTACCGGTAGGCTTCCCATCTTCATAAGGTCCATCATATGCAGCAATTACAGCATTACCACGGTGGAAATTAGCCTGTGCGGGCAACTGGAAGACAATTTCATAGTACTCGTTCCCTGCCTGCTTATCAAAGTCGACGGCGGCAACAACTGTGTTTTTGGTTACATCAGTTTCATTATTGTACGTTTCCCAAAGAACGCCAACGGACTGAATCGTACCCACATGTGAGGCACTCTTTCCCTTATAAGCCTTAAACTTATAAATATTACCGGCGTTCACAAAGTTCCCTTCATCGGTTGCCGGCGTTTCTTTTTCACCACTAATAATATAACAGTTGGCCGAAGCAGCCTTGCTCAAATCAAAATCTCCATTATCGGCCGGAACAGGAGCAACGCTGGAGTTATGCGCAGCTGCCACGTAATCGCGAATAGCGGCCGCGGGAATCTCGCCCAGATTAATCATATGGCCGGGACGGATGGAAAGGGGCGCTGTAGAAGTGATGTATTTCTTAATAACCCCTCCCTTTAACAGCTTGATAGTAAACCCATTGGGAAGATAAGTAATATTAGCTCCATTTTCGTTTTCTCCGTCATAGGTGTAATCAGGAGACTCTCCTGATCTTTTCGTGTTAACGGGAAGGAAAATTGTATTTACGGTAGCTCCGTCACTTACAACTGTCCCGGATATCTTGGTAAGGGGACCGGAAGTGCCATATGGCGCGCTCGTTTTATACTTCTTTCTATAACTAGCAACATTAGGCTTATTTACCTCTACAAGTAATCGAGAATAGCCAACTATTTCATCACCTCCAACCCCTTCAAATGTGTAAGAATCATAATCTCCGAGGGCACCAGGAATTATAAATGTAATCGCAGCGGTGACATGTTTAAGAACAATGCTCGAGCCATCTACATAACCAGCCATCAGCATATGGTTGGTCTCAGAAAAACCACTACGCCCATACATATGGTCAGGAGAATAAGTTGACCAAATGCTTGCAGGATAAGCGACATTAATATCGTGGTTCAGTCCTTCATCCTTGGTGAGACTGGAGAGGTCTATTTCAAAGGACGCTACTTCCGGGTCTACGAGCTCAGCAGAGGTAAACGTGTGAGTTACGGGCGGAATCACAACTGAGTTGACTTTCGGACAACCTTGAAAAACAATCTGATCCACGTCGGCTTCCCACGCAGTTTTACCGGTAGCAGAAAGGGTTACCTTTGTTCCATTCTGATCTTCCAGCGTAGGGAATGCGCAAGTAAGAGTAATCAGATTGGGATTCTCTTCGGGAGCGATAACCTCCTGTGCTTTCTGACAAGAAAGGGCCAATGCTGCCAAGCAAAGGGCAGCCAAAGAATGATTAAGATAAGTCTTCATACTATAGCCCTCCTTAAAATACCCAATCGGGAGTATAAGTATCCTGTTGATAATCCGGAATACCACCGGAAACCGCCTGACACACAGGCTCCGCATAACTCAGGAACAGAACGTCGGCCTGAGGCGGCAAATACACATTCTTTTTGGTCATAGTATTGTTGTTTATTAATCGTTTACAAACTTGGTCAGGCTAATATAGCGCTTTCAGGTCTTAGAGAATTCGCGTTTTTTGCACGATTGGTGACAAAATGCGTAAAAAACAGGGCTCCCACACCGGGAGCCCCGGAAAAAAGCGTTCAAAACCAGTCCTACAGGTTGGTGAACTCCACCTTGAACAGCCAGGAAGGCTCGCCGGTATCGCAGTCGCAGCCAATCCAGATACAGTTATTCTTGTGGTCTACGCACACGGCTTCGGGGTTCCAGTTGGCGAAGTCGCCCACATAGTAGGTCTGGAGCAGTTTGTCGGCGTTACCGGTGAAGAGGTACAGCGTGTAACCCAGGTACTGCGGCTCGTCCTTGTTGGAATTGGAGTCCAGCACCCACAGGTAGTCGCTCACAGGGTCGTAGCACATGTCCCCCACCTCGGAAATGGTGGAGGTTACATCGCGCAGGCTCTTTTTCCAGAGCAAGGCGCCGTCCAGCGAGTACTCGAAGATGCGTGCACCCGTCTGCGTGCCAAAGTACAGGTTCCCCTTGTGCCATGTAATACCCTCGCAGCCGGAGTTTCCCATATCCTCGACACCTTCCACCTTGATGACAAAGTTGTCGTCCTTTCCATTGTAGTTAGGAGCCGGAACGCGGTAAACCGACTTGGAAGTACTCTCCAGGCCGATGTAGAGGTCTCCCGTCGAAGGGTCGATGGTAAGACCTTCAAAGTCGGCATCACGGTACCACTGCTTCTGGAAGGTTCCGTCAAACTTAATCCTGAAGAGCGTGCCCTTGTCGTGAATACCCCACAGGAAGTCGCCGTCCTTGCTCGGGCACAGGCCGGAGAGTTCCTCGACACGGTCTACACCGGAGCCCTTGCCTCCCAGCACGAACTTGGTGCTCTTTCCCATCACCGGCAGTTCCCGGGGCTTCTGGTCCTCCGGGCGCTCGTAGCGGCCGGGCGCATCGGGGTTGCCGTCCATGGCATGCTTCACGGCATGGCGCAGGGTACCATCGGCATTGTCGTGCCGGTACTCCCAGATCATCACGCCCAGCATGTTACGGGATTTGGCAAACTCCACCTTGGCATTGATGGACTCGATGTCCTCGTAGGAAGCGTACATGCGGCCCAGGGCATCTCCCAGGTACGGGACCTTGGCTACGTCGTCCCAAATGCGGTAGTTCACGCCCTTCACGTCGTATCCGTCACAAGTGCCGTTAAAGAAGATATCCTCCAGCTTGCTGTAGTCCACAGAAGAAGGATAGCGGTTTCCCACCGTCTGCTTGTAACCGTCTCCATGACCATAGAAGGCCAGGCCGAAGTTGAGCATCTGGTAAGGAATCCCCAGCTTTCCGTGGAAGATATCGTCAATAGCCTCGGCGCAGCACCGGCTGTTCGTAATTTTACTGCGGTACAGCGAAGAGTTGTGGTACGGCGGATTACCCTGGTCGTACGTCATGATATTGATGTAGTCCACATAGGGCAGCACGCCCACATTGTCGGTGTACTTGCCGTTGTCGCAGGCCGCATAGGAAAGGACCTTGTCGGGCATAGCCAGCCGCATCTCCTTGAACAGCGTCACAAAGTTCTCCCAGTCGGCGGGAGAAGCCCCGTTCACGTGGTCTCCGTCCTTGGCCGCATAGGTGGGATATTCCCAGTCAATGTCAAAGCCGTCAACCCCGTACTGCCCGCAAATGGCGACACACTCATCCACAAAAGCCTTCCGTTTCTGAGGATCGCGGGCCATCTGCGACCAACCGTCGGCATTCCGTCCCCAGCCGCCCATCTGCAGCTTCACCTTGAGCTCCGGATACTGGGCCTTGTAGGCTACGAACTTCTTTACCAGCGGAATGGTCTTGGCGTCAATCTCCACCCCCACACCGTTGTCCTTGTCACGGAAACGCACGTGTCCCACGTTGATGTGCGTGAAATTGCGCACCTCCTCAATGGAAGGAAACAGAGACTCCTTGGTGTACTCCGTGTAATAGATTTCGATGATAGGAGTTTGGCCGATACGCGCCAGGCGCTCGGGATTGTTGACGATCTTACTCATGGGATCGTCGGGGTCATCGGGAGTGGGCGGATTGGGGTTGTCGGGATTGAACGGATCCCCACCCGGAATCTCGCCACTTGAGGGCTTGGCGTTCGGCGAAGGAACCACCATGCCCATCAGTTTGTCAGAGGTGCAGCCTCCCAGTACCCCCAGAAGGGTACTGAGAAGCGCAACCACTATTAGTCTCGACGTTTTCATATCGAAAAGATTATTCGGCAGAAGTTTCTGTGACGCAGCGGACAGAGCCGCCACGGGCACGGACATTACCCTGGTTACGGAAAGCGATGCCGCCGTCGGTGTAACCATAGAAGCCGTAACCATTGACAGTACCACTGTCCCAACGGCCGCTCCAAACGATGGTGCGGGTTCCGGCCTTCTTCTGTCCCTCTCCGGCATCATCTATATAACCGGCCAGCGGGAACACAAGCGTACCCACAGAGAAGCTGCCATTCTCACTATTGAGAACGAAAGGACCCGTGCTTCCGGTCCACTTGGTTCCGGCCCAGAAGGCGCAACTCTTATCACGGGCAGGAAGCATATATCCGACCGGGCAGGGGTCATACAGCGCTTTGGCCGTCTCTCCCCACAGAGAAGACGTCGCCGTTCCTTCCGACGCCCAGTCTCCGGAAGACTTATATACATAGACAGTAGGATTCTTGATGCTCTCTTCGACTGTCATCGGGGCCTCCTGCTGTTTCATCTGAGTTCCAGCCACCGCGATGGAGCCGGCGCCGGAGCTCACGCCCAAGCCCGGGAACGGATCCTTACGACCCCACTCATAGAGAAGACCGAAAGATTTGACAGACGTGGGCGTGTCCAAGGTGGCGTCCACCAAGGCACCCAGATTACGGCTCATCGTTTTCTTGGAAGAGAACGTAGCATCGCTGACAATTGCGATTTCTGTTTCAGGAATCCAGATATGCCAGCTCCAGAGGATGACGCCGTCGGCATCCTTGGCGGCGATGAGAGCATTGCCGGGCTTGAGGACAGCCGGAGTGGAGAAGTAGATGTAGCCTTTCTCGTAGGAGACAGAAGCAATTATGCTGTTGGCCTCAGGGGCGGTAGCGGTATTTTCCGTCTCCCACAGGAGTTCGGCCTTGGCAACGGCGCCAACGCTCGTTTCGGTGTTACCCTGAACGGCAGCGAACATGTATTTACCGGCAGAGGTAACGATATAGCTGTTGGCCGTACCGTCCTTGCTGAGATTTTTGGGACCGACAGGCTTCTGCATGATGTAAATACTCTCGACAATCCAGTTCGTACCCTTCTTGTAGAGATCTACGCAACCATCACGCGCCTCGCTACCGGAATGGGCAGCAATGCTCATGGTGATGGTATGTTCATTCCACGCCTTGGTATCCACGATGGTAATCCACCCGGACTCGTCGTCAGGAACGGCTTCAATCTCCACATTGGAGACCACTTTGGCTACCAGCGTACCACCATCGGATTCCACGATAAAGTCGGTGACGATGCTGTCGGCATTGGGGTTCAGGACGCGAGCTTCCTCGTGGTTAACCTCAATTCTCTCAATGGAATAAAGCCCGGCCTCGGACTTGGCCCAAACCGACATCACAGCGGCAGCATTGTGAACCAGCGGGGTAACAAGAATCTTATCCGCCGTGACTTCCACAAAGAAATCGTTGGGGTTGTAGCCCGCGACCTCCACTTTCACAGCGGCCGTTGCACCGGTTACCGTATAAGGAATTTCGATGACATCTCCCTTCTTTTCAAAGACAAAATCGGTGGTCTCGATATTCAGTTTGAAAGGAGTGTAAGGAATGTTCACCAGAGAATTGTCGGACAGGGTAAGGACAATCTTGTCCTCCATCACCTTGATATCGGTGAAAATGCCGTCCACCAGGGTGGCGCCTTCATTCTGCACCTGGCCCAGAACGACGGGATCGGAACCGTCGATGGAAACCAGGAGATTGCCGTCACCGTCGATGGTGAAGACGGGCGTCTGATAAACTGTCACATCCTTTCCGTTCCCATCCTTGATGGCAACGCCGTCCACGGCCCAAACCAGGTCTCCGGCGCCATTTTGGATGATGCTCACGACAGGACCTGCATAATCTACTTTAGGAGTAATTTCAAAGTACTTCACATCACCATTATTATAAGTAACGGTAATGCCGATGATCTTTCCGGTCTCGGTGTCGGCATACTCCTGCACCTTGACAACATATACGCCCGCGCCAATAGCGCTGCGGAGCGCGTCTATAGATGACTCGACAGAGGTAACACGCCGCTCCAGGTCGGCAATCCGGGTCTGGATAGCGCTGTCGTCATACTGCTTGGCGCATCCCATGAGGAGAAGAGCCATGGCAATGCTGGTCAGAATCTTTTTCATAGAAGTTATTGTTTTTAGTTTTATTAATTATTCTACAATGCAGCGCACAGAACCCAAACGAGCCTTGGGCGCAGATCCAAATACATAAGTACCCTTATCCTGGCGGAGGTCGGCGCCAGCGCCCTTGGCATCGGAAGCCGCACGGGCAAACCAGTACAGCGTACGGGCACCCACCTTGGCCATGGAGCCCACACCGTAGTCGTCACGATAGCCCGCAATGGGGAACACGCCCGTTCCCACCTTGAGCCAGCCAGCTTCGGCATTGATGGACCATCCGGCCTGGGCCGATACATCGGAAGCCCAGAAGGAACCGGTGCGGTTGGGTACGCGGTATCCGGCCGGACAGGGATCGTAAAGGGTCTTTTCCAGCTCGGACCAGAATTCATTGTTAGGGACATTCACCCAGTCATTATTGTCCAGGTGACCCAGAAGGCGAGGGCTTGCGATGGATTCCTCCAGTGTAATCTGTCCAGGAGCCACTACCTCATCCTCACCGGCCCAGGTGGCCTGTGTGCCGGAGTTGAAAGAACCTGCAGCCGTGAAGGGATCCTTGCGTCCCCACTGGTAAACCATACCATAGGAGAGGATGTCTATCTGGCTGTCGGAAGCGGCGGTTGCCACCAGGGCACCCAGGTTGCGGTCCATCATATCGGCCCCCATGATATTTCCGAAGCTGCCGGTCTCGATGGACGTAGCAGGAATCCAGATGTGCCAGCTCCAGAGGATCTTGCCGCTGGCATTCTTCACGGCCACCACGGCATTGCCGGGTTTGAGCTCGTCGGGCGTATGCAGGATGATGTAATCCTCGGCATAGGAGACGCTGGCGATGACGCTGCCGGGTGTAACCTCGGAGTCATCGTTCCAGGTTTCCCACAGCACCACGGCTTCTTCCGGCTCTTCCACAAAGGCCAGCGGGTTGTTACCCTTTACAGCTTTGAACTTGTAGGCGCCGGGGTCTCCAATGACATAGCAGTTGGCGCTGCCCATGATATCCAGGTCAATGACATCGTCGCTGAACGGGTTGTCGTAATGCGCCAGTTCATCCGAAATGTCGCCGAGATCCACCATGGCACCGCGGCCGATTTCCACTACGCCGGTGTGCTTGTAAATCTTGGTGTATTCGCCGTTTTCCTTGAGCTTGAGAGTAAAGCCGTTGAGCGTAGTGCCGTCGGGCAGATAGACGAGGATATTACTTCCTTCCAGGCTTTCCTCAATCTGCAGCACGGGGTCTCCCTTGTACTGGGAATAGAGCTGTTCCTTATCGGTGAGCTTCACCTGCAGGAACTCATAGCCCAGGGCCTCCTTCTTGGGGGTAGAGAGCAGGTAGCCCTCATATTCTCCCTCGACGGAGAAGCTCAGGATGCCGCAGATGCGCTGGAACTGGAAAGTGTCCCCGCTGTTGCTGGCCGCCATGATCTCCTCGTTCGTCGTGGAGAACTTGCTGTAGAAGA
>DGHE01000072.1 GCA_002392525.1 Bacteroidales bacterium UBA3856
GGCCCGACGACCCCACCGTGGGGTGTACGTTCTCGGTCCCGTGGACAATGGCCTTGTACAGCACTTCCAGGTCTTCGCGGGAAGTGATGCCCTGCAGGGCGGCATCGGCCACCACAGAGGCCGAGTTGTTGCCCACCATGCAGTCGCGGTGACCGGGGGAGGACCACTCTGGCAGGAAGTCGTTCTCACGGGCGATATTGGCAAGGCCGGCCTGAATCTCTGCATTCACCTCGGGGTAAACCAGGTTCAGGAGCGGGAACAGGGCGCGGAACGTATCCCAGAAGCCGGTGTCCCCGTACATGTAGCCGGGTTCCACTTTCCCGTTATAGGGGCTGTAGTGGACGGGTTTTCCGTCTTCTCCAATCTCATAAAGCTTCCGGGGGAAAAGCGTGCTGCGGTACAGGCAGGAGTAAAAAGTGCGAAGCTCGTCGTCGGTGCCGCCCTGGACGCGGATGCGGCCCAGGACGTCGTCCCAGCGCTGCTGTGCCGCTGCGCATATTTCGTCAAAGCTGCGGCCTTCCACTTCTTTCAGGTTCAGAAGGGCCTGCTCCGGGGAAATGAAGGAGGAGGCGACGCGGAGGGTGACAACCTGCCCGCGCCGGGTGGCGAACGTTTCACCCATGGGGACATCGGCCTCAATCACAAAGTAGTTGCGGAAGCCTTCCGGTACGCCGCCTCGGTTGAAAACGGAGTAGCCCGTGGCGAGGTTGCCGTCAAACGCTACGAACCCGCCTTCCAGCGGATTCACTGTCATGCCGGAGTGGCTGTTTTCCGGATAGGTGAAGCGAAGGACGGCCGCACGCTCGGTGGGGGTGATTTCCACCTTGACGTCGTAGTCGGCCAAATATACGCTGTAATAATAGGGGCGTGCTTCTTCGCTTTTGTGCGAGAACCAGCTCACGGGTTTTCCGCCGTTAAGCGCCCCGGTGTAGGGCATGATGGAGAAAGCGCCGTAGTCCCCGATCCAGGGGGAAGGCTGGTGCGTCTGCTTGAAGCCGCTGATGGTTTTTTTCTCGTACTGGTAGGCCCATCCGTCGTCTTCCCGCTGGGCCGTCACCGGCGTCCAGAAGTTCATTCCCCACGGAAGGGCAATGGCAGGGTAGGTGTTGCCGGTAGAGAACGAGTAGTCTGACAGGGTGCCCACCAGGGTGGAGACATAAGTGGAAGGATGCTCCGGTGAGGAGGGGTTACCGCAGGCAGTAAGCAGCGCAAGAAGAAGGGGAAATACACGTTTCATTTGTCCTAAAATTTTCCAGTTTGTAAAGATACGACTTTTTTATGTGAAATAATTTATTGTAATTGGCTCTCATCATAAAAAAATTGTTTATATTTGTCGTGCTGATGTAGCAAATAAAAACACTAACCATGGATAACACGAACTTAAACGACGTAAACCGCATTGCTTCGGGTACCGTCTTCAAAGGTGAACTAACTTCGAACAACGATATTCGTATTGACGGCACTTTCGACGGCCATCTGGAGTCCAAGGGACGCCTGGTGGTTGGCGAGGCTGCAGTGGTCAACGGGGATATTATCTGCACAAACGTAGACTTCAGCGGAACCATGAAAGAAGGTACTTTCTTCGTAAAGGATACGCTGTCACTCAAAACAGGATGTTCCGTGAACGGCACGCTTCGTTTCAAGCGCCTGCAAGTGGAGCTGGATGCCAAGATCAACGGCACGTGCCAGGTAATTAATGAGAAGGATGAGGCTCGGCCTGCCGCTCCTCAGGATAAGGCCCAGCCTGTCAATAAACCCGCAGAGCACAATGGGACTGTTGAGGAAAAGTAACCACGAAGAACCCGTCGTCCCTCAGAAGGAGACCTCCCGGGTTGTATCAACACCTGTAGAACCTACCATCCCTATTATCCGAAAAAACAATATGGCAAACAATATCAACGAAATCAACCGCATCGCGGCCGATACCAAATTCACCGGAGACCTGGCTACCCGTACCGATATCCGCATTGACGGCACCTTCGAGGGCCGCCTGTTCTGCGACGCCAGGGTGGTGGTGGGAGAAAAAGCCATCATCAAAGGAGACATCTTCTGCACCTTCATTGACTTCAACGGCACCATGCTGGGCGGCAACTTCTATGTGAAGGACACCCTGTCCCTCAAGGCCGGCTGCTCCGTTCAGGGAGACCTTTATTTCCAGAAATTCCAGGTAGAACTGGACGCCAAGTATGCCGGTAAATGCCAGATGATCGGAGAAGCAGAGTTCAACAAAGTCTCTGCTCCCGTTGCCGCCATGCTTCAGAAGGCATAATGCAATCTCAGAAAAAACTGCAGGTTCCCCTGCTCAGAGAGGCTGCCGAGGTTGAAACCTTCGGTCAGCCTTTTTCCGTGGACTGCGTCAACTGGCCGGCCGATTTCCCCTTCGCGCCGTCCTGTGAGGGCCGCATCGGCTATACTTCCGAGGCCATTGTGGTGCATTTCCGGGTATGTGGCCCGGACCTCAGGGCGGTAAATTTGCAGGACGACGGCCGGTCCTGGGAAGACAGCGCCTGCGAGTGCTTCGTGCAGGTGCCGGGGAGCAACGAGTATTATAATTTTGAGGTAAATCCTGCCGGCTTCCTCGTAGCGGCGCACGGCCCCGATGTCCATCACCGCACATCCATCGGCCCGGAAGCGTTCGCCCGCATCCGGCGCATCTGCCGGGTAGAGGGCATCGGCCCCATCACCAAGCCCATCGAGTTTCGGGGCGGGTGCTGGAAGTGGAGCGTCACCCTCGTTATTCCGTGGGATATCATCGGCCTGAATGCCGCGCCCGGCGTGCTTTACGGGAACTTCTACAAGTGCGGGGACAAGACGGCCCATCCGCACTTCCTCTCGTGGGCGCCCATCGAGTCGCCTGCTCCCAATTTCCACCTTCCGGCGTTCTTTGGGGAGCTGCAATTTATTTGATGAGAAGGTCTTCCACGCCCAGTTTGGGCACAAAGTGACCGCCGTCC
>DGHE01000122.1 GCA_002392525.1 Bacteroidales bacterium UBA3856
GGCTCCATCGAGCAGGACGCCGATATGGTCATCTTTATCCACCGCCCGGACTTCGTGGGCATGTCGGACAATCCCGAGGACAAGGAAAAAGCCATCATTGTCATTGCCAAGCACCGTAACGGTGAGGTCTGTGACATTGAAATGAAGTATAAGGCCAATCAGGTCAAGTTTGTGGAACCGGACCAGAGCCTGGACGTGTATGCCAGGGAGGGGCCGGTGGCCAGTGCGGCCAACACACCTTCTGCCGGTGATACGTCGGATTATAACTTTGACAGCCAGAGCGACTTCTAGTATGCGAAGGCTCTTATTTACAGGAATCACCATGCTGGTTTCCCTGGCGCTTTCCGCCCAGGGAATTCCGCTTTGTAAGGAGGCTCCCTTCCAGGCGGGAGAGAGCGTAAGCATGGGCATTATGTATAAGTGGGGTGCCGTGAACACAGAGGTGGGGAAGGCCCGCCTTGCCATCGAGGAAGTGCCCTACGGCCCCGACTCCACGCTGGTTTTCCACTCTGCGTGCGTCGTAAAATCCACTCCCTTTTTCGATGCGTTTTACAAGATGAGGGAGCACTTCCAGTCCTGGTTCACCCTCGGTGAGATTCGCCCGCTGGAGGCCGTCCGGGACACCTATGAGAACGGATACACCGCCGCCAACCACTTTGTGTACGACTGGGAGGCCGGCATCATCCGGGCCGATGTCGCCTACAAAGGACAGGCCCCGGAGCGGAAGGAAATGCCGGTAAAGGGCCTCTCTAACGATCTCGTGAGCCTCATCTATTATCTGAGGGGGCTGGACTGGGAGAAGGCCGATGCGGGAAGCCCCGTCCTGGTTCCCTTCGCCATAGACGATAACGTGTACGAAGTGAAGGTGACCTACCTGGGACCGGAGGTATTCAAGGTCCGTAAACAGGGAAAATTCCGTGCCCTCCGCTTCTCCTGCACGGTGGTAGCCGGCGCCCTCTTCGAGGGAGACAAGGAGATTCAGGCGTGGTTCAGCGATGATGCCAACCACCTTCCGCTGGCCGTCATGGTGCCCCTCAGAATGGGAACGGTGTGGGCCTGGCTCAAGGGCTGGGAAGGGCTCAAGAATGAAATGGAAGCAAAACTGTAATGGCAAAAGAAAGCGTATCACACAGAGGTAAGGTAATCCGGATCACCCCCGAAACCACCACGGTGTCCATTCTCCAGAGCGGAGTGTGCTCCGAGTGCCATGCCGCCGGCCTGTGCGGCATGTCGGACATGGCCGAGAAAACGGTGGAGGTAGCTACCGATCCTTTCTCCGACGTCAAGGTGGGGGACGAGGTAGAGGTGCTTCTCAAGGCTTCCATGGGTATGAAAGCCGTATGGCTGGCGTACTTTATCCCGCTCATCATTCTCCTTGTCGTTATCCTGGGCCTGTCGGCCTTCGGGATGGCGGAAGTCCCTGCCGCTATGGTGGGACTCGGCTCCATCGGCCTGTACTATCTGGGCCTCTATCTTTTCCGGGACCGGCTCAAGAATGAATACAATTTTACAATAAAATCATAACTATGACGAGTACAATTATCTGGACTATTGCGGTAGTGACCGTACTTGGCCTGGTGCTTGCGCTGGTCCTGTACCTTGTGGCTCAGAAGTTCAAGGTGGAGGAGGACCCCCGCATCGACGAGGTGGAGAAGGTCATGCCCGGTGCCAACTGCGGCGGCTGCGGTTTCGCGGGCTGCCGTGCTTTCGCCGAGGCTGCCGTCAAGGCTCCCAACCTGGACAACAACTACTGTCCCGTGGGCGGTAACGACACCATGGCGAAGGTGGCGGCTATCCTGGGTTACGAGGTCAAAGCCAAGGCTCCCATGGTGGCCGTCGTCCGTTGTAACGGCACTTGCGAGGCCCGTCCCCGCGTGAACGAGTATGACGGTTACGCTTCCTGTGCGGTGAAATCCACCCTGTACAGCGGCGACACGGGCTGCGCTTTTGGCTGCCTGGGCTGCGGTGACTGTGTAAACGCCTGCCAGTTCGGCGCCCTTTCCATGGATCCCGTCACCGGTCTTCCGGTGGTGGATGAGGAAAAGTGCACCGCCTGCGGCTCCTGCGTGAAGGCCTGCCCCAAGCTGATTATCGAGCTTCGTCCGAAAGGACCGCGCGGCATGCGCGAGTTCGTTTCCTGCGTGAACAAGGACAAGGGACCTGCCGCCAAGAAGGCCTGCGCCAATGCCTGCATCGGCTGCGGCATCTGCGCCAAGACCTGCACCCACGAGGCTATCACCGTGGAAAACAACATTGCCTACATCGACCCGGCCAAGTGCAAGCTGTGCCGCGAGTGCGAGGCCATGTGCCCCACCGGTGCCATCCACGGCGTCAATTTCCCCAAGCCCCTGGACAAGGATGCCATCAAGGAGCGCATCAAACTGCGCCAGCAAAAAGCCAAAGAGGCAGCGGAGGCTGCTAAAAAGGAGGCTGCAAATGAGTAAGCATACATTCTCTATCGGCGGTGTCCATCCGCACGACAACAAGATTTCCCGGGAATGCGCCATTACCCCGCTTCCCATCGCCCCTACCGTATATATCGGCGTGTCCCAGCACATCGGCGCCCCCTCCGTGCCCTGCGTGGCTGTGGGAGACAAGGTGAAGGTGGGCCAGGTAATTGCCGAACCCGGCGGCTTTGTGGGCGCATACATCCACTCCTCCGTGAGCGGTACCGTCAAGTCCATCGCCCCCCGGGCAGATTTGGCCGGTCGCGCCAGCACCCACATCGAGATTGCGGTGGAAGGAGATGAGTGGGCCGATGGCATTGATACCACGGACACCCTCATCACCACCATCCCCGAAGACCCCAAGGCCATCATCGAGAAGGTGAAGCTGGGCGGCGTCGTGGGCCTGGGTGGCGCTACCTTCCCCACGCACGTGAAGCTGA
>DGHE01000032.1 GCA_002392525.1 Bacteroidales bacterium UBA3856
GAGATCAAGGCCATTTACGATGCCATCTACTTCCAGGGCATGAACGTAAGCCAGGCGCTCGAATACATTGAGGCCAACTTCCCGGCCTCCGAGCACAGGGACAACATCCTGCGCTTTATCCGCGGTTCCAAGCGCGGCATCATTTCCAAACCTCGCGCTCCCCGCAAATAGTGCTCCTCTCGAGTGCATATTTTCCGCCGCTGAGCTGGCTTGCCCTTGTGGCACGCGACATGACCCTGTCCCCGGACAGGGTTTTGCCGTCCCGCGCAGAGGTGGAGCTGCAGGAAAACTACCAGAAGCAGAGCTACCGCAACCGGTGCTATATTTTATCGGCCGACGGCCCCCAGATGCTGCAGGTGCCGGTGGTGCACGGGGCATCGTGGAGGATGGCCGATGTCCGCGTGGACTACTCAACCCCGTGGGTGGTGCGCACGCAGCGCGCGCTGGACACGGAGTACGAGACGGCAGCCTACTATGAATATTACCGGGACGAAGTTTTCGCGCTGCTGGACGCACGGCCGGAGACGCTGTGGGAGCTCAACCTTTCCACTGCGCGGTTTCTTCTGGGCAAGATGGGGGTCGCCGCGGAGCTGGTACCATCGGCCCGGTTTGTCACCCCCGGCAGCATGGCCGACGACTACCGCTATGGGGTGCATCCCAAGCACCCGGACTCCATTCTGGAGGACCTGGGCCTGGCGCGGCCCTACTACCAGGTGTTCCGAGACCGCATGGGCGGCTTTACCCCGCGCCTCAGCGGCCTGGACCTCCTCTTCAACGAGGGGCCGGACAGCATTGGCTGGATTAAACGACTTCATTAACAATATATTATGAACATTCTTCTTGCTGTAGATCTTCAGAAAGATTTCATTGACGGAACGCTCACCGTTCCCGGAGCAGCCGGCGTTCTCCCCGCTATCAACGCCGTGAAAAACCAGTTCGACCGCGTGTACTTCACGCTGGACTGGCATCCCGTGAACCACTGCTCGTTCAAGGCCCAGGGCGGTCCCTGGCCGGTTCACTGCGTACATCACACCGCCGGGGCCTCCATCCCGGACCACATGCTGGAAGGCCTCGCCGAGGACCGCATGCGCTTTATCCTGAAGGGCCGCCTCCCCGAGCGTGAGGAATACGGTGCCTTCGTAGGCCTCACCGAGGCCGAGGAAGACGCGCTCTTCGCTCCCGGCGACGTTGTGACCGTCTGCGGTATCGCCGCCGAATACTGCGTGCTGGAAACCCTCAAGAACCTGTACAAGATTAGCCTTCGCCGCGGCTTCCAGGTGAACGTCTACCTGGACGGCACCGCCCGCTTCGACAGCCTTGACACCGTTCTTGCCTTCATGCAGGAGAACAACATCCCCGCCTGGGCAGCCCGGTAGTCGATTCCTTCACAAATAACTAATTATCAACGTCTTAGCTTTTTCTCTTTGGGCTGTTCTGCCTAAAGAGAAAAAGCTAAACATTTGATTGGTAACGCCTTACAGCATGTTCGCGTTTTCTATTTGGTTATTCCGGAAAAAATGCGTATATTTGCATTGTGAACGAGATAGAGGACGACGGTCCCCTATCTTTTTTTAATAATTATGACGAAAGAACAGATCATCGAGGCCACGCAAGAGGCCATTGCGGAAAGGGGTTGCTTCCTGGTGGAAGTAACCGTTTCCAAGGATAATGACATTGAGGTAGTGATCGAGAAGGAAGAAGGGATTGTGGACTGGGAAGACTGCGCCGCCATTGACAAGGTGGTGCACGAGGCCTTCGACCAGGATGTGGAAGATTACGCCCTCACGGTGTCGTCGGCCGGTCTGGACAGGCCCTTCAAGGTACTGAAGCAGTATGAGAAGGCCCTGGGCACGCTGGTAGAAGTGAAGTTCAAGGGCGGCCGCAAGCTCCTGGCCACCCTCACCGGGGCCACGGAAGACACCATCGGCCTCAAATACACCGCGCTGGAAGCCGTGGAAGGCAAGAAGAAGAAAGAGAAGGTGGAGCACAACGAGACCTGTCCCCTTTCGGAGATCAACAGCGTGGTCCCTTACATTGATTTTAAGTAATAATAACACATAAAATGGCAAAAGAAAAAGAGAAAGAAATCACCTTGATTGATGCATTCAAGGATTTCAAGGAAGAGAAGAGCATTGACCGTCCGGTGATGCTGGGTGTCCTCAAGGACGTATTCCTCACCCAGCTGGCCAAGACCTACGGCAGCGCCGACAACTTCGACGTCATCATCAACGTGGACAAGGGAGACTGCGAAATCTACCAGAACTTTGAAGTGGTGGAGGAAGTGGAAGACCCCGTCACCCAGATTACCGTAGAAGAAATCAAGGCCGAGACCGGTGACGACGACTACGAGATTGGCGACACCTTCGCCCGCAAGCTCTCCCTGGCCTCCTTCGGCCGCCGCGGTATCCTGAACATCCGTCAGAACCTGCAGGGCCGTATCATGGATATCGAGAAGGCCAATGTCTTCAAGAAATACTCCGAGCGCGTGGGCGAGATCTTCACCGGTGAAGTGTATCAGACCTGGAAGAACGAAGTGCTCATCCTGGACGAGGACGGCA
>DGHE01000222.1:0-7190 GCA_002392525.1 Bacteroidales bacterium UBA3856
ATGGTCCACTGGCCGGAGGTCATCATGAGCTACGACGCCGCTGAGAAAGTGCTTTTCAGTGCCGATGCCTTCGGGAAGTTCGGCGCGCTCGTCCATGAGAAGGCCGAGGACTGGGCCTGCGAAGCGCGTCGCTACTACTTCAACATCTGCGGCAAGTACGGGCCTCAGGTGCAGGCCGTGCTAAAGAAAGTATCGGCCCTGGAAGTCCGGAAGATTTGTCCCTTGCACGGCCCCGAGCTGGAAGGGGAGGCGCTGCAGAATGCGCTGAAACTCTACGACATCTGGAGCCGCTATGAACCGGAGTCCGAGGGCGTCTTCATCGCCTACGCCAGCATCCACGGCGGCACGGCAGAGGCCGCAAAGAAGCTGGCCGATATCCTCCGCGCCAAGGGCGCACCCAAAGTGGTGGTGAGTGATCTTTGCCGCGAAGACCAGGCCGAGGCCATCGAAGACGCATTCCGCTATCCCACAGTGGTGGTGGCTGCCTCCAGCTACGATGCCGGCGTGTTCCCGCCCATGCACGATTTCCTCTACCACCTCCAGATCAAAGGCTTCCAGAAGCGCCGCTTCGGCATCATCGAAAACGGCAGCTGGGCCCCCACGGCTGGCCGCGTGATGCGTACGATGATCGAAGCCCTGAAGGATTGCGAGATTGTGGAGCCCATGGTTACCATCCGTTCCCGGATGAAGCCCGCCGACGAAGTGCTCCTTGAGCAACTGGCAAATAAACTGATATGAAACGAATTCCCCTGATTATCCTGTCCCTGAGCCTTCTCGCCGCTTGTGACAGGCCCACGAGCGGCAATCCCATTTTCGAAGGATGGTACGCAGACCCGGAAGCGGTGGTTTTCGGCGACGAGTACTGGATTTACCCCACCTATTCCAAGCCTTATGAGGAGCAGCTCTTCATGGATGCCTTCTCCT
Source organism: Bacteroidales bacterium UBA3856 (assembly GCA_002392525.1). The sequence continues at coordinate 925 of DGHE01000222.1, forward strand.
CCAAAGATCTGGTGCACTGGACCAAGCATCCGAAGGTTATCTCGAAGGAGAATATTTCCTGGCTCCGGCGGGCCCTCTGGGCACCGTCGGTCATTGAGAAGGACGGCACCTACTACCTCTACTTCGGCGCCAACGACATGCATGAGAAAGGGGAAGGCGGCATTGGGGTGGCATCGGCCGATAACCCCGCCGGACCGTTCAAGGATGCCCTGGGGCATCCGCTCATCGACGAGGTGGTAAACGGCGCGCAGCCCATCGACCAGTTCGTCTTCCGCGACGACGACGGCACGTACTACATGTACTACGGCGGTTGGCAGCACTGCAACATGGTGAAGCTGGGCCCGGACCTCACGAGCCTCGTACCCTTCGACGACGGTGAAATCTATAAGGAAGTGACGCCGGCCGGCTACGTGGAAGGCCCGTTCATGCTCAAGCGGAACGGCGTCTACTACTTCATGTGGAGCGAAGGCGGCTGGACGGGCCCGGACTACCACGTGGCCTACGCCATGGCTTCGAGCCCCTTCGGGCCGTTCGAGCGCATCGGCACAATCTTGGAGTCGGACCCCGAAGTGGCCACCGGTGCCGGCCATCATTCCGTGGTGAAAGGGAAGGGGGCCGATGACTATTACATTGTGTATCACCGCCATCCGCTGGGGGCCACCGACGGTAACCACCGCGAGGTGTGCATCGAACGGCTCCGCTTTGCCGATGACGGCCGCATCCTGCCGGTGAAAATCACCTTTGAAGGGGTACCTGCGCTATGATGTGGCAGCAGGCCATACAGGTACGCGTGCGGGCTTTTGCCATCTGGCAGAAGCTGGGGTACCTGCCGTGGAGGAAAGTGAAGGCCGATGTCCATAAGTCCGGCTCCTTCTACAAGGGCGCCTTTGACGACATCCCTTTCCTGAACGACGACGCCAAACGTACTTTTGTCCATTTGCTTTTACGGCCCGGCTACATGATCCGGGATTACATCCGGGGAGACCATGAACGGTATCTGGCTCCGCTTACGGCGCTGATTATCTTCTATGCGTTTTTCTCGCTGATATGGGCAGTGCTGCAACCGGTGCAGCCGGCGAAGGAAGACCCTTTCAATGCGCTGGACAGGGGCGTCCAGGTGGAGTCGGCCGATTCTACCTCCGCAGAAGCTACCCGCATCTTCCGGAATACGCTGGAACTGGTGCGCGCGGGCTATATCTACCTTCATCTGGATACGCATCCGGAGGCCGTTCACACGCGTGGGGAATCGGCCCTGGCTGCCTTCGAGAACAAGCTCCGGGGGCAGGGGATTCCGCTTTTCCTGCGTCAGTTCTTCCTGCTGTGGCTGGCGATGGGTATTGCGCTCCGGCGGTTCCGGCTGGGGATGTCGGCGAACGCGGCAGCATCGGCCTACATCCTTTGCCAGTTCAGCTTCTTCATGCTGTTTACGGTGCTGCTGTCGTTGGGGGAGAGCCGGTCCATCGGGACGCTCCTGATGCTGGCGCTCCTCACGGTGGACTACAGGCAGCTCCTGGGCGTGCCGTGGAAGCGGAGTCTGGGGCTGGGTGTGAAAACGGGCATCTGGTATGGGGTGCTCTATGTGCTGGCGCTCCTCCTCGTGAGCGTGCTGGCTGTACTTGTTGCTTGGCTTAAAAACAGTTGATATGAGATTTCTGCTTATGACCGTTATGCTCGGTTTGGTCTCCTGCGGGAGCGTTACGGATTTACGAGTTGAGGCTTTTGCCGATTATGTAGCGCAGCCCGAGGTGGCTACGCTCGACGTTCGTACGCCGGAGGAATATGCCGACGGCCACCTCCCGTGGGCCGCCAACGTGGATTGGAAGGCCGATGGGTTTGTGGACGCCGTGGTGGCTGCCTACCCTCGCGAGACGCCGCTGGCCCTTTACTGCCGAAGCGGGCGCCGCAGCGCCGAGGCTGCCGCCGCCCTGCTGAAGGCCGGATACACGTCGGTCTCCAACCTCCTGGGCGGCTACGTGGCCTGGACCGAGGCCGGGAAACCGGTGTCTTCCTATGCCGTAGAGACGTTCTTCACGGACGGGGGAAGCCCCGTGGACGTGATGCTGATCAAGCACGGCACGCTGGCGGTGCGTTACACCGGCCGCACCTTGCATGTAGATCCCGTCGGGGCCTACGGAAAGGCCACGGACTATGCCGCCGAATTCCCGAAGGCCGACTACATTGTGGTGACGCACGAACACGGAGATCATTATGACCCTGCCGCCATCGCCGCTCTCACCGATGAAACGCGCACGAAGATTGTGACCAATGCACGGGTAGCCCAGATGATGCCCCCGTCCCCGGTCGGTGTCATCGTAGTGGCAAACGGTGATGTCCTGGAGTCGTCGGGCTGTGTTTTGGAGGCTGTCCCGGCCTACAACTACACCGAAGGCCGCACGCAGTTCCACCCCAAAGGCCGTGATAACGGCTTCGTCCTCACGCTGGACGGCCTTCGCATCTACGTGGCCGGCGACACTGAGGACATTCCCGAAATGGCGGAGCTCCATGACATTGACGTGGCCTTCCTGCCTGTGAACCAGCCCTATACCATGACCGTAGAGCAGTGCGTGAACGCCGCTCGTGTCATCGGCCCGCGTGTCCTCATCCCTTACCACTTCGGTAGCACGGACCTCTCCGCCCTGCCTGCACTTCTTCCCGGAGTGGATGTCCGTCTGCGGGACATGCAGTAGGGACGGCGCGATGGTGTCCGTGGCGCTTAAGTGTTTGATTTTTAACGTGTTAGCACAACTGACGGGTGCGGTTTTGATACCCGTCAGTTGTGCTAACTAGCTGTGTGTAAGGCGTTTATCCGCCACGCGCTGTCACGCGCTGTCACGCGTTGCCGCGCCCGGCACGGCTCAGCCCAGCCTCGGCACGGCTCAGTCCAGCCTCGCCCCGCCCCTGCCCGGCCCAAAACCGTGGCGGGGCCTGTCTGTTTTTCAAAAATTTTAATTATCTTTGCGGCTCCAAACACAAACACACAAGCATTATGGTAAAAATCGGTACTCCGCTCACCAAGGTTGCAAAGAAGGCCCTGCTGTGCGGATCGGGTGAACTGGGCAAGGAAGTTGCCCTTGAGTTGCAACGTTATGGCGTAGAGGTCATCGCTCTGGACCGTTATGAGAACGCTCCGGCCATGCAGGTGGCTCATCGCAGTTACGTGCTTTCCATGCTGGACGGCGCCAAGCTGCGGGAGATCATCGAGAAGGAGAAGCCGGACATGATTATCCCCGAGGTGGAGGCCATCGCTACTCCCGAGCTGGTGAAGCTGGAGCAGGAGGGCTACAACGTCATTCCTACGGCCAATGCCACCTTCCTCACCATGAACCGAAAGGGCATTCGCCAGCTGGCTCACGAGACGCTGGGGCTTCCCACTTCCAACTACCGTTTTGCCGCAACCCGCGAGGAGTTCGACACTGCTATTAAAGAGGTAGGCACTCCCTGCGTGGTGAAGCCCATCATGAGCTCTTCCGGCCATGGCCAAAGTGTCTGCAAGACCCCGGCCGATGCCGATAAATGCTGGAACATTGCCCAGGAAGGCGGCCGTGCCGGTGCCGGAGAGGTCATTGTGGAAGGCTTTGTGAAGTTTGACTACGAGATTACCCTCCTCACGGTGCGTCATGCCGGCGGAACCACGTTCCTCAATCCCATCGGCCATCATCAGGTGGACGGCGACTACCGTGAGTCCTGGCAGGCCCAGCCCATGAGCGAAAAGGCCCTGGCTCAGGCACAGGATATAGCCAAAAAGATTACCGACGCCCTGGGCGGATACGGCATCTTCGGCGTGGAAATGTTCATCTGCGGTGATGATGTGCTTTTCAGCGAGGTGAGCCCCCGTCCGCACGACACCGGTATGGTCACCATGATTTCCCAGGACCTCTCCGAGTTTGCCCTGCATGCCCGCGCCGTACTGGGCCTTCCCATTCCCAAGGTGAATTTCTTCGGCCCCAGCGCCTCCAAGGCCATTGTGGTGGAAGGAGACACCACCATGGTGGAGTTCGAGAATCTGGAAGAAGTGCTTGCCGAGCCCGACGTCCAGATTCGTCTTTTCGGAAAACCTTTCATCAAGGGACACCGCCGCATGGGTGTGCTCCTGGCCCGCGCAGAGAGCGTCGAAGCCGCCCTTGAGAAGGTGGAACGCGCCTACGCCAAACTCAAGGTCCGCGTTCTCTAGTTTTTAATGTGAAAAAGTTTTCGTACCTTTACCGGCCCTAACGATAATAAACTACAGCTATGAACCTCAAAGGTACCAAGACCGAAAAGAACCTGATGGAAGCCTTCGCCGGCGAGTCCCAGGCCCGTAACAAATACACCTACTACGCCTCCAAGGCCAAAAAAGACGGTTTCGTCCAGATAGCCGCCCTCTTCGAAGAGACGGCCGCCAACGAAAAGGAACACGCCAAAATCTGGTTCAAGTACCTGCATGGCGGTGCCGTTCCCGGTACCGTGGAAAACCTGGAAGACGCCGCTAACGGTGAAAATTTCGAGTGGACCGACATGTATGCCCGCATGGCCCGGGAGGCCCGCGAGGAAGGCTTTGATGAGATTGCAGAGAAATTCGAGATGGTAGGCGCCATCGAGAAGCATCACGAAGAGCGCTACCGCAAGCTCCTTGCCAACATCCAGGACAAGAAGGTGTTCTCCAAGGACGGAGACGCCATTTGGCAGTGCTCCAACTGCGGCCACATCGTCGTGGGTAAAGTGGCCCCCGATGTGTGCCCTGTGTGCAACCACCCCCAGAGCTATTTCCAGGTACTGGCCCAGAACTACTAGTTTATGACTCGAGAGTTTCTGAACTTTCTACGCAGGATTTTCCAGTCCAAGGTTTTGCCTTCCTGGGTAATCCTGCTGTTTGACACGCTCATCACCCTCGTTTCCGTCGTCCTGTCCTTCCTGCTGCGCTTCTCGGCCTCCGAGATGCTCACGATGGGAAACGACGTACTCATGGGCATGGCCCTTACGCTGGTTTTCAACCTGCTGTTTTTCAGGGCGTTTCGTACATATTCCAACGTACTGCGTTTATCCTCGTTCACGGACATCCTTCACGTTAGCGTAGCACTGGTGTGCTCATACCTGTGCGGCGCCGTGATTTCGTTGGTTCTCTACTATGTTACCGGAACCACAATCGCAGACCTTGGCATGCTCACCATCGCCTATGTGGTGATGTTCGTGTTCATGGCCCTCATGCGCATGACCATCAAGTCGCTCAACGACGCCTTCAACGAGGACCGCGTGGAAACCCGCAACACCTTCGTGTACGGCACCCAGAGTGGCGGCGTCAACATTGCCAAGGCCATCCGTATGGCCCGTCCCAATAAATTCCACCTCAAAGGGTTTATCGCCGACGACCCCATGATGAAGGGAAAGGTGATGATGGGCGTGAACGTCTACATGAACGACGAGAACCTCCTGGAGCACATCCGGGAAAACAACGTGGAGGCCATCATCGTCTCTCCCGTCAAGGCCGACAATCTGAAAAACACCGACATCGCCGACCGCCTCCTCCAGGAGAACGTAACCATTTTCCTGGCACCGGACGTCACCGACGACTGGCAGGGCATACAGAAAGCTGGCCAGATCCGCCAGGTCCAGATTGAGGACCTCCTGGGCCGGGATCCCATCAAGATCAACCTCCAGAAAATTGGTTCGCACCTGGAAGGCAAGCGTGTGCTCATTACGGGTGCGGCCGGCTCCATCGGCTCGGAAATCATGCGGCAGGTGGCCGTCTTCAACCCCTACCAGCTCATCCTGGTAGACCAGGCCGAGACCCCTCTCCACGACATCCGCCTGGAACTTCACTCCAAGTGGAGCTACCTGGAGGCTCCCACCATTGTGGCCGATATCTCCAACAAACGGCGCATGGAGGAAATCTTCGAACGCTACATGCCCGAATACGTGTTCCACGCCGCTGCCTACAAGCACGTTCCCATGATGGAAGACAACGTGTCGGAGGCCATCCAGAACAATGTCCTCGGAACCAAAATTCTGGCCGACCTTTCCGTCAAATACAATGTGGAACGCTTTGTGATGGTCTCCACCGACAAAGCCGTGAACCCGTCCAACGTCATGGGCTGCTCCAAGCGCATCTGCGAAATCTACGTGCAGGCCCTGGCCCGCAAAATCCAGAAAGACCATTCGGCCCCCACGCAGTTTATCACTACCCGTTTTGGCAATGTGCTGGGCTCCAACGGTTCCGTCATCCCGCTGTTCCGCCAGCAGATTGAGCGTGGCGGTCCCGTTACGGTAACCCATCCGGATATCATCCGCTA
>DGHE01000222.1:7261-11765 GCA_002392525.1 Bacteroidales bacterium UBA3856
TACTTCATGACCATCCCCGAGGCCTGCCAGTTGGTGCTGGAAGCCGGCTCCATGGGAAATGGCGGTGAAATTTACATCTTTGACATGGGTAAACCGGTCAAGATCCTGGACCTTGCCAAGAAGATGATCCGCCTGAGCGGCCGTACAGACGTAAAAGTGGAGTTCACCGGTCTCCGTCACGGAGAAAAACTCTACGAGGAACTTCTGGCCACCAAGGAGAACACCAAGCCCACCAGCCATGACAAAATTATGATTGCCAATGTGCGGGAATACGATTTTGATGAAATCTCCGAAGACATTGACAACCTCATCTTTGCCAGCTACGACTTCAATTCCATGTCCACCGTGGCCCGTATGAAAGACCTGGTGCCGGAATTCAAGAGCCTGAATTCCCCTTTTGGCATTCTGGATTCACAAGCGGGGGGGGGTATAAATAGAAGATAATCAACAAATTAACGGGGGCCCGGGCTGAAAAGTCCGGGCCCCCGTTTCCATTTCATATTTATTTATTATCTTTGCAAGATAAATTAATTGACTAAAACCTAGTAAAAGATATGGGACTTCTTCATGCAAGGCTGGCCAAATATGACCTTCCTCAGAAAATGATGGAAAAGGGTATTTATCCTTATTTCCGCCAAATTACCAGCAAACAGGGAACCGAAGTGACCATGGACGGTCACAAGATTATGATGTTCGGTTCCAACGCATATACAGGCCTTACCGGTGACGAGCGCGTGATCAACGCCGGTATCGAGGCGCTCAAGAAATACGGCTCCGGCTGCGCCGGCTCCCGTTTTCTCAATGGTACGCTGGACATCCACGTCCAGCTGGAGAAAGAACTCGCAGAGTTCGTGGGCAAGGACGAGGCCCTGGTGTTCTCCACCGGCTTCACCGTGAACAGCGGCGTTATCCCGCAGCTTCTCACCAAGGACGATTTCATCATCTGCGACGACCGTGACCACGCTTCCATCGTGGACGGCCGCCGCCTGTCCTTCGCCAAGGGCCTTCACTACAAGCACAACGACATGAAGGACCTGGAGCGCTGCCTGCGTCGCTGCCCGCCCCAGAGCGTAAAACTCATCGTGGTGGACGGCGTGTTCTCCATGGAAGGAGACCTGGCCAAGCTCCCCGAGATTGTGGAGCTCAAGCACAAGTACAAGAACGTATATATTATGGTAGACGAGGCCCACGGCCTGGGCGTGTTCGGAAAGCAGGGCCGCGGCGTGTGCAACCACTTCGGCCTTACCGATGAGATAGACCTCATCATGGGTACTTTCTCCAAGAGCCTCGCGGCCATCGGCGGTTTCATCGCAGCCGACAAGGTCATCATCAACTACCTGCGCCACACGGCCCGCACCTACATCTTCCAGGCTTCGGATACGCCTGCCGCCACGGCATCGGCCCGCGAAGCCCTTCGCATCATTCAGGCAGAGCCCGAGCGCATCACCGCGCTCTGGGATGTGACCAACTACGCCCTGCGCCGCTTCAAGGAGGCCGGCTTCGAGATTGGCGAGACCGAGAGCCCCATCATCCCGCTCTATGTCCGTGATTTGGAGAAGACGTTCATCGTCACCAAGCGTGCCTTTGATGACGGCGTTTTCATCAACAGCGTCATCCCGCCGGCATGTGCTCCGCAGGACACCCTCATCCGCTTCTCCCTCATGGCGACGCACACGCGCGAGCAAGTGGACCGCGCGGTGGAGGCCCTCACCAAGATCTTCAAGGAAGAAGGGATTATCAAATAGCTATGAAAAGATTATTTTTGATGATTGTGGCGCTGGGTTTTTCCTGCGCCACTGTTTTTGCCCAGGACCCCCTTACGCGCTATCTGGAAGGACGTTTTGATGGCAGCGAAGACGGCGCCGCCTTTGTGAAAAAAGGCAGCCGCTCCATTGGCATCAAGGGAGGGTTCCGCAGTTTCAATGCCTCCGGAGACGAGGCAACCAATACCGGGTACGCGCTACTTTCCATGCTCAACGTCGGAAACGGGCAGCTCAAGGTGTGGAATGTCTCTCCCAACATCCAGTACTTTCTCTCCAACGACCTGTCGCTGGGCGTTTCGCTGGACTACACCGGTTACGCCGTGAGTACCGACATCCGCCTGGACCTCCGGGACATTGTGAACTCCTCCAACGAGGAGCTCAACCTGACGCTCTCCAACCGCGCCATCCAGCACCATGCCCTGGGCCTGTCCCTTGTCATGAGAAAGTATGTGCCCCTGTTTGGCAGCAAGTATGTCGCAGTATTTGGAGAAGGCCGCTTCCAGACCTCTTACGGCGCTACTTCCAATCAGCCGCTGGATGTGAAAGACTACAACCGTGAACGGCTTTCCGGTGCGCTTTCGGTTTCCCTGAAGGCCGGTGGCGGTTTAGCTGTCAAGCTCAAGAACAACAACGCCATTACCGTGAGCATTCCGCTGTTTGGCATTGGCTACAGCTATACGAGTCAGGAAAAAACCACGACGACTATGCAGGAGACCACCGACGCATCCGGCGCTACGGTCAAAGTCCCGGTCACCGAGAAGAGCCGTTCCCACATGTCCAACTTCAATGCGTCCCGCAGCCTGGACCTTCTGGGAATTCAGTTTGGCTTTGTCCGCTTTATCGAGCCGAAAAGGCGATAGATAGGTTGGTTTACCGCAGCAGCTGCGCAGCTTTGTCTACGTCGGAGGCTGCGACCACTACAGAAATAGAGAGTTCTTCGCCGCCCTGTGCGCTGGCGATGATGTTGATGCCCGCGGCACCCAGCTTGTCATAGACGGCAGCGGAGGTGCCGGGGGTATTTCTCATCTTGCTGCCGAAGATGGTGACAATGCCCACGGCCTGGTTGGCCACAACAACATCGTCCAGCGGCAGCAGGGGATTGTCCTTGAAAAGGCCGCGGATGGCGTCTTCGGCCTTGGCCTGGTCTTCTTCTTTCACTGCGAAGGAGATGCTGTATTCGGAAGATGTCTGGGCGATGAAGCGCACGTTGACATCGGACTGGGCCAGACAGGAGAAAATGGAGCCGGACATGCCCACGCGCCCCAGAAGGCCCGTCCCATAGACGGTGATGAGCGCCAGGTCTTTGTCGGTGAGGACAGCCGTCTTGTGGGCCGATCCCGTAGAGATGAGGGTGCCCGCGAAGCTGTCATCGGCAATATCCTTCACGAGGATGGGGATGCCGGCGTTCTTGGCGGGCCAGATGGCCGATGAGGAGAAGGGCGCTTTGGCCGATGCGCAGTAGTGCGCGGCTTCGTCGTAGGTCATGGCGCTGATGCCGTTGACACCGTGGTCTTCAATGTGGAACTCGACGGCATCGGCCCGGAGAACCTCCGCGATGAGGGTGGCCATCAGGTGCGCGCCGTCTTTCCCCACGCGGACGATGTAGCCGGTGTCCAGGCGCCCGTACCCGCCGGAGATGATGACGGGCCAGGGTGCCGATTCGCAGCGTGCCTTGATTTCGCGGCGACTGGCCTGCCAGTCAAAGTGCTGGTCTCCGTGGGCGTCGGTGCGGCAGAGCATGATCTCCGTTCCGTCAATGAAGGCGGCGCCAACATGGGCGTTCACGGCCTGCGCGCAGAGGCGGGCGCATTTGGCCATGACGTAGTCTTCCACGGCGTAGGGCTGCGTCTGGACATACATGCCTTCCCTGAGGTAGGTGGCAATGGATTCCACGGTGCTTTGCACGCTCTCCTGATAAGTGTCATCCTGCGACATTTCCAGGAAATAGGCCTGGATGAGCGCGAGTTCGTCGTCGGCCTGCTTCTTGTCCTGGAGGGTTTTGCGGATGGCCTCGCGGAAGAGTGCTTCAATCTTGCGCTGCGGGCGTACGACCGCCACCGTTTTGTCATCGATGAGGCGGGCAATCTTGCCCACAGACTGCTGCTTGAGCACAAAAGACTTTACAATCATAGCAATTTCTCCTTTAGGTTTCACAAATTTAGTGATTTTTTCGTAACTTTGACGCTTGTATTAAAGATTCTATATGGAAGAGCGTAAACTCAATTTTATCGAAGAAATCATCGAAAAAGATTTGGCCGAGGGCAAAGTGGACAGCATCATGACCCGCTTCCCTCCGGAGCCCAACGGTTACCTGCACCTGGGACATGCCAAGAGTATCTGCCTTAACTTTGGCCTGGCCCAGAAGTACGGCGGAAAAACCAACCTCCGTTACGACGACACCAATCCTACCAAGGAAGACACCGAATATGTAGACTCCATCAAGGAGGACATCCAGTGGCTCGGGTTCCACTGGGACAAGGAGCTCTATGCCTCCGACTACTTTGACCAGCTCTACGAGTGGGCCGAGGACCTCATCAAGCGCGGCCTGGCGTATGTTGACGACCAGACGCAGGAGGAGATCCGCGAGAACCGCGGCACCGTGGACAAGCCCGGAAAGCCCAGCCCCTGGAGAGACCGTTCCGTGGAAGAAAACCTCAAGCTTTTCCGCGAGATGAAGGCCGGAAAGTACGCCGAGGGCGAGAAGGTGCTCCGCGCCAAGATTGACATGGCTCATCCCAACA
>DGHE01000191.1 GCA_002392525.1 Bacteroidales bacterium UBA3856
GGCCATGATGGCGGCCGCCTGGCGGGACCGGGCCGGATACTCGTCAATGGGCCGGGCATACATCTTATAGGAAGGCCTGTAGCGGTACATGTAAATGCGGCCATACTCCCTGAGCTCCTTGGCAAACTCCGGAGCCAGCTGCTCATGTAACGCCTTGGGGAAGTATCGCAGGGCGTTTTTCAGTGCCAGCGCCTTTTCTTGCGGCGTCAGGATATCCTTTCGCCGGGGTGCATGGTTAATCTCCGTATCGTAGGGCTTGGCTTCCGGCAGCGTTTCCGGAATGCCTTCGAGAATTTCTTTCTCAAAATCCCGTGATGTGTAACTCATTGGCTATTAGTGTTTTGTGAAATTTCTCCCCTGAAAAAATGACGGGGAGAAATTTGGTAAGTTGCTATAAATCAGTAATTTCCGCATCACGCCCCAATGTGGGATTCCACGGCGGAAAGCGTATCGGCCTGCAGGGCAAGGGCCTCCGCGACGATGGCATCGGCCCGCTCCAGAAGCGGCCGGGCGGGTGCACTGTCCTTGAGGGAGGCGGCGTTGATGCGTACGTTGAGGCGGGCGCCCTGGATGGCGGCCACGGCGGCAAGGGCAGCTACACCGGCGTCGGAGGCCGATGCCGGATTGCCTTTCTGTGCCATCTGCAGGGCCAGGGGCAGTGCCTTGAGCGAGGCTTCCATGGTGCGAAGGGGTACCTGGGCTGCATATAAAGTGGCTTCCTCGATGGCTTTGGAACGGGCGGCTTTCTCTTCCTCGGTGCCTTTTGGCATAGCGAAGCAGTCCATGATGCGGTTGAAGGCGGCGGTGTCTTCGTCAATGAGAAGGAGGAGTTCGTCCACCAGTTTCTGGCCTTCCTCGGCTACGTCGGAGAATTCCTTCCAGCGGGCGTCCCAGCCGCGCTTGTGTGCGCTCAGGTTGGCCACCATGGTGGCGAGGGCTGCGGCAAAGGCGCCCATCGAGGCCGATACCGACCCGCCGCCCGGTGCTGCACTTTCCGACGCCGTCTCCCGCGTGAAGGCCTCCAGGGTCATCTGGGCCAGGCCGTGCGCTTCTTCGGCCATGAGGTATTCAATCACTTTCTCCTTGGGGTTGAAGGGCTTGAGGTCGTCGAGGGACATGCTCTTCACGGCAATCTTCAGAATCTCTTCCTCGCTGATACCCAGCGAACGCTGCTGTTTTTCCAGATAGAAGCGGCCGGCCTCCAGGAGCACGCGCTTGGGAACCAGGCCCACGATTTCGGCGCCGGTGACGCGAAGGCCGCGGGCGGCGGCGCAGCGGGACACTTCCTCGAAGGCCACATGGAGGGGCGTGGCGTCAATGTCCGTGATGTTCATGGACACCTGCGCAATGCCATATTCGTCTATATACCAGCCAATGGCCTTGGTGCCCTTGAGGGTGCCGGGAATCCAGCCTTCGCCGAAAGGGTTCTTGCGGCCTTTCTCGCGTACGTCAAAGGCGACGGCCATGGCCCGGCGGGTACTGGTAGTGTTGAGGTTGAAGTTCACGGCCACGAGGAAATTGCGGGCGCCCACGTTGGAGGCACCGGCTTTCTGGGCCGTGAGGTCCCAGCTGCCGCAGAAGTCCGGACGGCGGTTTTCATCGGCCATCTTCTCCGGAAGGGCCTCGTATTCTCCCTCCCGGCACACGGCCAGGTTCTTGCGCTCCGGCTTCAGGGCGGCGGCCTCATAGCAGTAGCAGGGAATTCCCAGCTCTTCGAACATGCGTTTTGCAAGGCCCCGGGCCAGCACCGCACATTCTTCCAGGGTGATGCCGGCTACGGGAATGAGCGGAAGGACGTCGGTGGCGCCGCTACGGGGATGGGCTCCGTGATGCTGCCGCATGTCAATGAGTTCCTGCGCCTTGGCGGCACCGCGGAAAGCGGCTTCCAGGACCGGCTGCGGTTCTCCCACGAAGGTGACCACCGTACGGTTGGTGGCTTCACCGGGGTCTACGTCCAGCACTTTTACGCCTTCGACGGAGGCAATGGCGGCGACGATGGCATCAATGACACTTTTGTCGCGTCCTTCGCTGTAATTGGGGACGCACTCTACCAGTTGTTTCATAGGGGTTTATTTAATCTCGGGATGCTCTTCCATGACCTTGCGGCACCAGGCGGTGAAGTCTTCCCAGCGGTAGTAATTGCCTTCCACGGGAGTGAGCTGGGGAAGCGTGGCGTCGTTCTCGTTCATCACCACCTTGAAAAGAACATCTCCCTGTTTGTTCTTATACAGCACCAGCAGGAGGGTGGCTGCCATGGGAATGTTGTAATTCTGGAACCAGTACTTGGCTTCTTCCGGCTTTTCCGGAATGGTTCCCCAGCCGTTTACGTTGATAAGGGCCGTGAGGGCCTCCAGGATGTAGTCGTGGCCAAAGCGGAGATGGGCGGCCTGGTTGGGATTGGAGATGGCGGCATCGGCCTTCTCGAGGATGTCTTCCAGAAGGGGAATGACGTTGTAGCGGGCAGTGATGTCCAAGTAGAAGGAGAGGTAATTGTCGCACTCCCAGAACTTCAGGCGCTCTTCGGGGGTGAGGAGGTCGTCAAAGAGCGGGCGGGGCTCGTAGTTGTGGTATCCGCAGAGGTAAGTCCAGAGCTCGCGGGTGAAGCCGGCCACGCCGCCATCGTATTTGTTCAGAAAGTCAGTGCTCGTGAAAAGCCGCTCAAGTACCTTTTCATAACCGGAATGCTGGATGAAAAACTCCTCGATGCCCGGGAATCCGGTGTTGTTTTCTGCACGGAAACTGCGGCGGATCTTGCGGGGAGCACTGGGCGGAGCAATGATGCCCATGCCCATGTGGTCCGACTGCAGGCGAACCTGCAACTTGGGGTTTCCGCTCATGAGACCCACGGTGAAGCCGCCCATGCTTACGATGCAGCGCTGGCCGGTAGAAGACAGGGCATCTACCTTTTTGCGGCCCTTAAACACCTGCGGAAACTGTTCATAGACATACTGGCCAATGGCAAGGTGCTGGTCGTAGCCCATGGGCACCAGGTCTCCGGCATTGATGAGGGGCTCTGTGTAAACGGATTCGTATTTGGCGGCAAATTCCTTTCCGTACGGGGTGAGAACGTCCAACTCCCTGGCTTTGGCGAAGACGTCCCGGAGGAGCGTATAGGTCCTGTCGTTCCAGGCATAGCGGGACCCGTGGCGGCCGTAGTGGCTAATGTAGAAAGGCTTGTAGCCTTTGGGCGCCTTGGAAAGGGTACCAAACTCATCCAGGCGGTGCGGGCCTTCCATGCCGTAGGACTTACGGACATCGGCCTTTACTTTCTCCAAAACGTCATATTGCTGTGCTTGCAAAAGCAGGGAAGACAGCAGCACTCCTGCAAAAATGGATATCAGTTTTCTCATAACAATCAAAGGTAGTGATTTTTTTGCAAAATCACTACCTCTGATTCATGAGAAGCCTGTTCTCCTTATTTTGCCTCGCGGGCGAGGAAGCAGGCGATGGTGTTCTTCATGAGCATGGCGATGGTCATGGGCCCTACGCCGCCGGGAACCGGGGTGATGTAGGAGGCGACGGGCTCGGCCGATGCAAAGTCAA
>DGHE01000204.1 GCA_002392525.1 Bacteroidales bacterium UBA3856
CGCTTGATGAAGGCGTAGGCCTTGGAGGCCATGGCCAGGGAGATGCTGGCACGGGGCGAGGCGCCGTAGGAGATGAAGCCTTCCAGCTCCTTGAGGTTGTACTCGGCGGGGGTGCGGGTGGCGTACACGATGTCTACGATGTAGCGCTCAATCTTTTCGTCCATGTACACATCCTTCACCACCTCGCGGGCGCGGATGATGTCTTCGGGCTTGATGACGGCCTGGGCCTTGGGGAACTCGCCGCTGTTGTTCATGCGGATAATCTGGCGTTCCTCCTCCTTCTTGGGGTAGGAGACCACCACCTTGAGCATGAAACGGTCTACCTGGGCCTCCGGGAGGGGATAGGTGCCTTCCTGCTCAATAGGGTTCTGGGTGGCCATCACAAGGAACGGCTCCGGCAGTTTGAAGGTGTTATCGCCGATGGTGACCTGGTGCTCCTGCATGGCTTCGAGCAGGGCGCTCTGGACCTTGGCCGGGGAACGGTTGATTTCATCGGCCAGCACGAAGTTGGCGAAGATGGGGCCTTTGTGCACCTCGAAGCTTTCCTTCTTCTGGGAGTAGATGAGGGTACCCACGACGTCGGCGGGGAGGAGGTCCGGGGTGAACTGGATGCGGCTGAACTTGGCGTCTACGGCCTGCGACAGCGTATTGATAGCCAGTGTTTTGGCAAGGCCCGGCACACCTTCCAGGAGGATGTGGCCGCCGCTGAGAAGGCCGATGAGCAGGTTGTCCACCAGGTGCTTCTGGCCCACGATGACCTTGCCCATTTCCAGGGTAAGGAGGTCTACGAACTGGCTCTCTTTCTGGATTCTTTCGTTGAGCTCACGAATGTTAACAGATTCCATATAAATTACTAAATTTGCATATGCGATATTTTCTCTGCCTCTCTTACGACGGTTCTGCTTTTTGCGGCTGGCAAATCCAGCCCTCTTCACCGTCGGTCCAGGCCTGCCTGGAGAGCGCCCTTTCCCGGTTACTGAACCGCCCTGTCGCGGTTACTGGAGCGGGCCGTACCGACACCGGAGTGAATGCCGTCAATTACGTGGCTCACTTCGATACAGACGGGGTTTTGCCCTTTGAGGCATCAGATTTTATCTACAAATTAAATGCCATGTTGCCCCGTGGAGTGGCCATTTCCTCGGTCTCTCCGGTGCCCGAAGATTTGCATGCCCGCTTCAGTGCGCGGCGCCGCGAATATACCTACTTCATTCACAGGAAAAAAGACCCTTTCGTCCGGGAATATTCCTGGCTTTGCGGCTATCCTTCGCTGGATTTTGATGCCATGAACGAGGCCTGCCAGCACCTTCTGGGAACGCACGATTTTTCCTGCTTCGAAAAGACCGGAGGTGACAACAAGACATCCATCTGCACGGTCTTCGAAGCGCACTGGGAACCTTACGTTCCATCGCATGTCCAGGTCATGGGACAGGAGGGTCCTTCCGGCGGCTACTGGTACTTCCGCATCGCCGCCGACCGTTTCCTTCGCAACATGGTCCGCGCCACGGTGGGCACCCTCATCGAAGTGGGACGCGGCAAACATCGGCCCGAATGGGTGGCGCAGCTCATCGCGAACGGTACGCGCGGCGATGCAGGCGAGTCCGTTCCCGGCCACGCCTTGTTCCTGAACAAAGTAGATTATTAAAGAGTGGCGGCCAGGGCGTCGCGGAAGGCAATGGCCGACTTTTTAATGTCGTACTCTTCCATGGACTTGGAATGTTTCAGTCCCATTTCCCAGCGCTCCTGGGGGTGATCCAGCCAGTAGTCGATTCTTTGGGCCAGGGCCTCGGGGTTCTGGGCGGGGAACTTGCACATGTGGTCCAGGGCAAACTGGGATGTGCCGCTGTACGGGCTTACGGCAATGATGGGGCAGGCACCCTGCTGCATGGCTTCCATGATGGAGAGGCCTTCCACTTCAATGGGGGCGCAGTGCGGACACAAATCGGCCTTGGCGGCCAGCTCGCGAAGCTCGTCCCGGGTGTTGAAGCTGAAAATGGGCTCGTACGCCAAAATGCCTTCCTTGAACATCTTCCTGGCTTTATTCTTATAGCGTTTGGCCTGAGGGCCGTTGCCGGCGAAATGAAGCTGGATACGATTGGCGTATTTGCTGTAGCGCATGGCTTCCATTAGTGTAGGCTGGTCTTTCTCGTGGGAAAGGCGGCCGATGTAGAGGATGTTGAAGATGCGGTCCTGGGCCAGATAATCCTCCGGGGGGGTCTGCGGCCGGCGGCACTCGTCCGGGATGATTCCGTTGGAAATAATACCCAGCTTGGACTTGAAGTGATAGCGGCGCAGGCGGTCCAGCACGGCCTCGGTGGGGCACTGAACAAAGGCGCACTCGTTGTAGATGTGCTTTCTCCAGGCCTTGAGGAGCGTACGGTTAATCCACTTCCAGTTGCGGAGCGGCCCGATGCCCAGCGAGTAAATGAGGTTCTCGGGGAACATATGGAAAGTGGCCGTGAGGGGTTTCCCCAGCTTTTTAGCCACCTTAATGGCTTTCCACTGCAGCACGAAGGTCTCTTCCAGGTGCACGACATCGGCCCATCGGACGGCCTCCTCAATCATCTTCATGTCTCCGTCGGCATAGGAGAAGCCGCTGGATTCAATGATGGGCTGGAAGATGGGGAACTTGAATTCCTTGAGAGGGAATTCGGGCTGGGGACCGTTGGGGTCCGGGTTGGGTCCGGCGAGGATGCGGACATCCTCGCCGATGGCTTTGAGGGTGGCCACAGTACGGCGTGCCGATGCCGATATCCCGTTTCCCGGGATATAGAAGTTGTTGATGACAAAAAGGATTTTCATAGCGAAAGAGGTTTAGGTTGGCACAGAGACTACCAGATTTCGGAGCTCTGCGCTTCGGCCATGTCTTGCAGGGCCGACGGTACATTGACAAAGAAGTTCCAGCCGGAGCGCTGCTCGATGGCGTCGATGGACGTGATGCCCTGTGAGTAGCTGCCGCTGTGGGCTTCGTTGGTGAAAAGGTAGGCGCAGCCCTTGGCGGCCGTCATGGCGCCGGACTCATTGAAGCTGCACTTCATCAGGCACTTGTAGAAGTGGCTGGGAAGGGGAACACCGCCGATGGTCTTGCTGTTTTCGTAGAGGATACCCACTACAACATAGAGCGTGTCGCGTCCGGTGGGGGCGTGGGATACCACATCCTGTTCCAGTTTGGCCCAGAGGGTTCCGTTGAAGCCGTTCTGCTCCTGCAGCGCCTGGTTGGTGTTGTAGAAGGTCTGCTTGTTGGCGTCCGTATTGGCCTGGCGGTAGTTGGAGGCCACGAAGTGGCCGCGGCTGTACCCGCTGCCGCTGGACTCCTGCTGCCAGGAGGCCGGGATGCCGGGATCCACCGTCCAGCTGCCCGTACGGCCCATGTTGTTGTCCGGGTAGGCGTCCTTGTGCATCACGAAGGCGCTCCACAGCGGGGCCTTTTTGGTCTTGTCTACCAGGCAGGTATAGTTGCGGTACTGCTTGCTGTTGTAGGCGTAGGTATGCGTGACCACCATCTGGTTGCTGTTGGTGGTGGTATAGTTGTACCACTTGGTGCTGCCGTAGGTCTCGTTGCCGCTTGCGCTGCAGGACTGTGTGTTTTGCAGGGCAATGGCGGGAATTTCATAGCCGCCGAGGTACTGAAGACCCGTGACGGTGGTGCCACCACCGCCTCCCTGGCCACCGCCGTTCCCGGCTTCCTTCGTGGTGAAGCTTTTCACTTCTCCATACACATCCACGTACTTTTTCCCGGGCTCATCCCAGACGGTGATGTAGGCCTTGTAGAAATACTGGGTTTCGGGTTCCAGGCTGCTCAGCTGTGTGCGGAAACTTCCCTCTTTGGCCTTGGAACTGCTGAGCGCGATGCTCCTGTCCAGGGCGTCGGCCTTCGTTCCGTAGTAAACGCCGCGGTCGTAGGCGCCTTGGGATGCGCCGCTGTAGCTGCTCTCGATGAGGGCTCCCACCGACGTGATGTCTGCGGCCTGGCCTGTGGTTACCTTGGGTGTAGTGGTCTCCTGCTGGCCCTGGCCGCTTCCTTGGCCTCCCTGGCTGCCCGGTTTGATAAAGGGAATGTCAGGGTCTGCCTTGCTTCCGGAGGAACAGGCGAGGACAAAAACGGCTGCAATGGCCAGCAGGAAACTCTTTTTCATATTAGTAACGGTTAAGGGGACGACCGGCGGTCATCATGTGAACTTTGCGCTTCACCTCTTCCAGGACCTCCTGGTGAGCGGCAATCTGGGCTTTCTGCTCGGCCGTGGGTTCCTTGGCGCCGAGGGCCTCGGCGTTGGCGTTGGCCGATGAGAGCACGGTGTCGATGAGCTCCACAATCTGTACCATATCCTTCTCCTCGAAGCCGCGGGACGTGATGGCGGGAGTACCTACACGAAGACCGCTTGTGGCGAAGGCGCTGCGGGTGTCGAAGGGAACCATGTTCTTGTTCACGGTGATATCGGCCTTCACCAGCTCCTTCTCTGCGAGGCGGCCGGTGAGATCAGGGAACTTGGCGCGCAGGTCGATGAGCATGAGGTGGTTGTCGGTGCCGTCGGAGATAATCTTGTAGCCCTTGTCAATGAATTCCATGCACATGGCCTTGGCATTGGCCATCACCTGCTTCTGGTACTGTTTGTACTCGGGCTGGGCTGCCTCGTAGAAGGCTACGGCCTTGGCGGCAATCACGTGCTCCAGCGGGCCGCCCTGTACGCCGGGGAAGACGCTGGAATTGAGGAGGGCGCTCATCTTCTTGATCTCTCCCTTGGGAGTGGTGAGACCCCAGGGGTTGTCGAAGTCCTTGCCCATGAGGATGATGCCGCCGCGGGGACCGCGGAGCGTCTTGTGGGTGGTGGAAGTGACGATGTGCGCGTATTTGACGGGGTT
>DGHE01000102.1 GCA_002392525.1 Bacteroidales bacterium UBA3856
ACCGAAAAGGGCAACATCTGGCTGGACGCCGAGCGCACCTCGCCCTACGAGTTCTACCAGTTCTGGCTCAACGTGGCCGATGACGACGCAGAGCGCTATATCAAGATTTTCACCCTCCTGGACCGTGAGACCATCGAGGCGCTCATCGCCCGCCACCGGGAGAACCCCGGCGCCCGCGAGCTCCAGAAGGTGCTGGCCCGCGAGGTTACCGTCATGTGCCACGGACAGGCCGCCTACGACAACGCCGTAGCCGCTTCCCAGATGCTCTTCGGCGGCAACTCCGAAGACCTCAAAAAGCTGGACGAGCGCACCTTCCTGGCCGTTTTCGGAGACGTTCCCTCCTTTGACCTCCCCAAGGCCGAGCTCCCCGTGAACATCATGGACCTTATGGCCGTCAAGACCAATATCCTTCCCTCCAAGGGTGAGGCCCGCAAGATGATCCAGGGGGGCGGCATCGCCATCAACAAGGACAAAGTGACCGACATCAACGCAGAGGTCACCGAGGCCGACATCGTGAACGGCCACTACATCCTGGCCCAGAAAGGCAAGAAGAACTACTTCATCATCAATATCAAGTAAATGGAAAAACCTGCAAGCACCCGGCAGCTCAAAGTTGCCCGTGAAATCCAGAAAGACCTGGCAGAGATCATCCGAGCCAAAGGCATGGCCGCTTTTGACGGTGCCCTGGTGACGGTGAGCGAGGTCCGTGTGAGCCCGGACCTGTCGGTGGCCAAGGTTTTCGTGAGCATCTTCCCCTCTTCAAAGCAGGAGAAGGTGATGGGGCTCCTGGAAGAGAGCAACAAGGCGCTCCGCGGAGAACTGGGCCATCTGGTGGCCAAGCAGTTCCGCATTGTCCCGGAGCTCATTTTCCTCCTGGACACGTCGCTTGACTATGCGGAACACATCGAAGAGCTTCTGAAAAAGTGATTCCGCTGCCGCTCAGATTCGCCTTCCGCTACCTGTTTGCCCGGAAGTCCTACAACGTCATCAACCTCATCTCGGGGATTGGCGTAGCCGGCATGGCGGTGGGCACGGCGGCCCTCATCACGGTCCTTTCCGTTTTCAACGGATTCAATGCACTTGTAAGCGATTCCCTCGCCCAGGCCGGCGCCACCCTGGTGGTACGGCCTGCCGGGGGAAAAGTTTTTGTTCCCGAAGGCCCGGTCTTTGACTGGATCCGGGACAACGCCGCCCGCGTTTCGTGCGTCCTGGAAGAGCAGGCTTTCCTCTCTTTTGAAGACCACCAGAGTCTGGCCCGCGTAAAAGGCATCGACACGGTTTCCGAAACGGAGAATCCGCTGCAGCAGCACATCGTGGCAGGCCGATGGCAACTGCACCGGGGAGACCTTCCCCAAGCCGTCGGTGGTGCCGTGCTGTCGCACAATCTGGGCGCACACCCGCAGTTTGTCACGCCTCTGGAAATCCATTACCCTTCCCGCACAGGCTCCATTTCGCTTGCGAACCCGGTTGCCAGCCTTCGCTCAAAGCGCGTACAACTGGCTGGCACCTTCTCCATCAATGCGGAACTTGACGCCAAGCTGCTCATCGTTCCCATCGAGGTAATGCGGGAACTGCTGGACTATGACAAGGAGGTGTCGGCCCTGGAGATTGAATGCGACCCTGCGCTCAAGAAGGAGCTGCAGGAGCGCCTGGGCCCCGATTTCCGCGTACTGGACCTCAAGGAGCAGAACGAGTCCGTATACCGCATGATGCGCTATGAGAAACTGGCCATCTACCTCATTCTGGTCTTCATCGTGGCCCTTGTCGCCTTCAACATCTACAGTTCCCTCCGCATGCTCATCATCGAGAAGGAGGCCGATATGGGAACGCTCCGGAGCCTGGGTGCCCCCGAAGCCCTTCTTCGCCGCATCTTCCTCCTCGAAGGCGTTCTGGTCTCGCTCCTCGGCATGGCCATCGGCCTTCTCATCGGCATTACGGCCGTCGTCCTGCAGCAGCGCTTTGGCTTTGTGCCCATGCCCGGCAACTTCGCCGTCACCTCCTATCCCGTAGCGCTCAAAGCCACCGACATCCTCTACACCGTACTGGGCGTAAGCTTCGTGGGCCTTGTCATGGCCTTCATCCCCTCCCGTAAATTGAATTAGGGCCGATTCCTCTCAAGCGCTGTCCGTCAAACTTGGCATTTTTGCCGTTTTTGCCAAATTTCCCCTTAAAGCTGTCGCCAAACGTGGCATTTTTGCCGTTTTTGCGAAGTTTCGGGGACTATAAGAGTTTCTTGCGGCGGAACAGCACAAAGACCAGCAGCGTGCTCAGGACCATGAGGCCCAGGATGATGATCCAGTTCCAGAAGTTGGCGTTGGGATCATCGGCCGCGATGATGGGAAGGCGCACATTCATGCCGTAGAAGCCGGCGATGAGGGTGGGCGGCATGAGGAACACGCTCACCACGGTGAACACCTTCATGATCTTGTTCTGCTCCAGGTTGATAAGACCGAGGACGGTGTCCTGCAGATATTCCAGACGCTCGAAGCAGAAGCTCGTATGGCTCAGGAGGGAAGTGATATCCTGCAGGAGTACGTTGAGGCGGTTTTCCAGGGAGCGCGGCACTTTGGTGGAGCGCATGAGGTTGGAGATGAGGCGCTGCTTATCCACCACGTTCTCACGGACCACCATGGTATTTTCCTGCATCTGGGAAATGTCGATGAGGAGTTCCTGGTCAATGTTTTCCTGGTCGTTGATTTGTTTGGCGTACTGGGAAATCTCCTTGGAAAGGAGCTCGATCATGTCGGCATCGAGGTCTACACGTTGGTCCAGGATGCTGGCGAACACGCTGAAGCCGGAAGGATATTGCCGCGGATTCACCTGCAGGCGGCGCTGCAATTCCGTGAACGAGCGCAGGGGCACTTCACGGAGCGTAGCCAGGGTGTCATCCACAATGGTGAACGACACGGGCTGCATCATGTACTCATCCTGTCCCGGAGTAAGGAAGTTGGTGTTGGCGAAGATGGCGTCGTCCGTTTCAAAGTAACGGGACGATGACTCAATTTCCTCCGCCTGTGCACGGCTTTGGATTTCGGTGCCCATGAAGGCTTCCACCGCACGTTTTTCGTCCCCGGTAGGCTGTACCAGGTCTATCCACACGGCGTCCTCCAACTTGATCTGCGGGAAGTCTTTCTCCGACTGGGAG
>DGHE01000082.1:0-300 GCA_002392525.1 Bacteroidales bacterium UBA3856
TGCCCACAAGGTCCTTTCCCTTCCAACTGCCTTCCAGCACCGTGAAGGGGATCTTGGAGCCGAACCAGACGCTTACCAGGTCTTTTGCCAGCACGTAGATGGCATCGGCCCCGGTATAGGGGTTCTGGGACTTGACGCGTACGTATTCGATTTCCGGGCCTACGCACAACGCCGTGTTGGACGGAAGGGTCCAGGGCGTAGTGGTCCAGGCCAGGAAATAGACGGGAAGGGTTTCCGTGCCGTAGAGGGGCTGGGAAGCGCCGTCCTTGATGATTTCGAACTGGACGGTGGCGGTGGTGT
>DGHE01000082.1:340-3484 GCA_002392525.1 Bacteroidales bacterium UBA3856
GTGGCGGTGGTGTCGCTCACGTCCTTGTAGCAGCCGGGCTGGTTGAGCTCGTGGGAGCTGAGGCCGGTGCCGTCGGTGGGAGAATAGGGCTGGATGGTGTAGCCCTTGTACAGGAGGCCCTTGTCGTAGATTTTCTTGAGGAGATACCACAGGGTTTCGATGTAGCGGTTGTCGTAGGTGATGTAAGGGTCGTTCATGTCTACCCAGTAACCTACGCGCTCGGTCATGTTCACCCATTCGGCGGTATATTTCATCACTTCCTTGCGGCAAGTGGCGTTGTATTCGTCCACGCTCACCTTGGTGCCGATATCGGCCTTGGTGATGCCCAGCTTCTTCTCCACGCCCAGTTCCACGGGGAGTCCATGGGTATCCCAGCCGGCGCGGCGGGCCACCTTGAAGCCGGTCTGCGTCTTGTAGCGGCAGATGGCATCCTTGATGGAACGGGCCATCACATGGTGGATGCCCGGCATGCCGTTGGCGCTGGGCGGTCCTTCGAAGAAAATGAATGCAGGGGCGCCCTCCCTGAGTTCGAGAGATTTCTCGAACGCATGGCCACGCTTCCATCTGTCGAGGACCTCAGCTCCAGTCCGGGTAAGGTCCAGCCCCTTGTATTCTTTAAAACTCATATATTTTTATTAATTTTGTATCACGATATAAAGGATTGCAAAGATACATATTTTAACTGACATTGACAACATGAACCTCCTGGATATCATCCTCCTCATCCTCCTCATCCCGGGCACCATACGCGGCATCACCAAAGGGTTCCTGGAGCAGGCCGTTTCCCTCGTGGGCGTAATCCTGGCCGTGTATCTGGCCTATCACTTCTCGGAGCCCGTCTGCGTTTGGCTGGACCAGTACATCAATGTATCGGAGACGGTGCTGCATGTCATCGGCTTCGCCGTCATGCTCCTCGGGGTGCTCATGGCCGTGATGATTGTCGCAAAGCTCTTCACGCGCGTTGCCGACATGGCTTCCCTGGGGTGGTTCAACCGCGTTCTGGGGTTCATTTTCTCCCTGGCCATCTCGGCCGTTGTCATCAGCGTCCTCATCATCCTGTTCGACACGGTGAACACCAAGTTCGAACTCGTGAAGACGCCCGTACTGAACGATTCTGTTCTGTACGGGCATCTGAAAGATCTGGGATACTGGATTTTCCCTTATTTGAAGGAGCTGCTTACGCTGGGGCAGTAAGCGGCTACCAGAGATTCTTCTTGGAAACCGTGGCCACGAAGTCCTTCAGGTAGAAGGGCTCGAAGTAGGCTACATCCTCGAATTTCCCCGCGTCGAAGGCGCGCTGGGCCAGGGCGGCCATGTTCCTCACCAGCGGGACGGCCTCGCGGAAGTGCGCGTTTTCGTGCCGGATGACGGCCTCGCACTTGAGGGCGCCGTCTCCCACGAAGAGGACGGGTCCCGCGGAGAGTTCATCGGCAAAGGAATTTTCCTCCACCACCAGCGCCCGGATGGGCGTGATTTTTTCGCAGACCGATGAGTAGACGGCCGTGTACACCTCCATCCTTCGCGCATCGATCATCGGCACGATATACCGGAAGGACTCTTTGTCCTCCACGCCGGCGGCGAGGATGTCCAGCGTGCCTACGGAAAGGAGCGGAAGGTGCGCGCCGAAGGCCAGGCCCTTGGCGGTGGAAACGCCTACGCGGAGGCCCGTGTAGGAGCCGGGGCCGGAGCCCACGCAGACAGCGTCGCAGTCCTTTACGCCGATTCCCTGCGCGTCCAGCACTTCCTTCACGAGCGGGGCGGTCCGGGAGGCCTGCTGACGGGCCTCGGTGAGGATGCGTTCTTCAACGACAGTCCCGTCCACGGACAAACCCACGGACAGGACTGCGGTAGAAGTATCGATCAGAAGGATGCGTGCCATTTCAGTTTCCTGCGAAGATAGCTGCGGATATCCTGTGCGTTACGCACCTTGGCATCCGTATCCACGGCGCCATCCACGATGAACCACACCATGGGGAGGCTGCCGATACCGTAGGAGCCTACATACGGAGACAGGGCGCCGCGAGTGTCACAGACATTCACCCAGGGTAGTTTCTGGTTGCGCACGGCGCTGGCCCAGACGGCTTTGTCGTCGTCCAGGGATACTGCGTAGATTTCGAAGCCTTTGCCATGGAAATCCTCGTAGAGGGGTTTGAGGGCATCCAGGTTGAACATCTTCTGCTCGGCGGTGGAGGCCCAGAAGTAGACCATGGTCACTTTGCCCAGGGACTCGCTCAGCTTCACGGCCTTGCCGTCCATGGAAGGAAGGCTGATGTCGATATAGCCCACTTCCTGGGCGCTGTCAACCCGGTTCTGGAGCTCGATGAGGGAGATTCTGCGGGCAGCTTCCTTCTCCAGGGCCTTCACGTAACGGGACTCGGGATAGTCCATCTTGAGGGAATCGGCCACATTGCGCATGATGAGGCCGTCGGTGTTCTGGCCGAAGACGGGCAGCGACGGATTCACCTGCTGGAACAGGACGGGCACCACCGTGAGGGAGTGGGCGTTGTTCACAACGTACTTGAGCCGGTTGCGATAGTAGTCGATATAGCAGCGGGAAAGGGCCTGGTCGGGATTGTACTCACGGTCCAGGATGCCCTGCATCTGGCGGATGAAGGCGTTATAGTCCTTCTCTACCTGCTGGAGCTTGAGGGATTCCTCGGAGCCTTCCACGGTGTAGACGCCCAGAGTATCGGTCTCCACTTTCACATTGTCTCCCTTTTTCAGGAGCAGGGAGGCTATCTGGCGGTCCTTGTAGAAGAGGTAGATGAATTCCGGCTTGCCCTGGGCAATATCCAGGCTGTACTGGAAGGAGCCCTTGGCGTCGGTCTTCACGGAGTCCAGCACCTGGAAGCGGTTCACGTCCAGGAGCTTGACGACCACCTGCCTGTCTGCGCCCTCGTGAAGGGTTCCGCTGATGCGGGTGTTCTTGCCGCAAGCGGCGGCCAGCAGCACCAGAGCGGCTGCGGCAATGAGTTTAGAGCTTTTCATACTCTGCAAAAATATTGGCTGCAATTGTTTTCATCTCATCGGCCTCCAGCTGGAGCTTGGCCTTGCGGAAATCCAGGTCTCCCTCGGTCTGGAGGGGAACCAGGTGAATGTGCGTGTGGGGCACTTCCATGCCCAGGACGGCCACGCCCACCCGCT
>DGHE01000041.1:0-20901 GCA_002392525.1 Bacteroidales bacterium UBA3856
TTCGACACCATGGATCCGGTCTTCAACCCGCAGATTACCAAGATTTCGGACGGTTTTGTCACCAGGGCCCAGCAGGAGATTGCAGAACAATTTGGAGACCTCAACGCACGCATGGCCGGCGCCTACGCCCTTCTGGAGGACATCATTGACATCGAGCACTCCCCTGCCTACCCGGACACCACCTCCTTCTCGCAGTTTCCCTCGGCCGTGAGCTTCAAACTGAACGCCGAGCCGTCCATGTCGGGCGGCCTCAAGATGGCCTGCACCATCTCCGACGCCCTTTCCCTGCAGTACTACGAAGAGCCCGACGATAAGAAAGCCGGCTTTGGGAAAGACCTCACCTTCGAGGACTGGGTAACGGTTTCCTCCGTGAAAGAATGGTATGGAGACGTATTATTCACCGCCCCCTCCGTTTCTGTAAACGTAGCCCATCCCCTCCTGCAGCTCATCCTGGGAGAAATGCAGAACGAGAGCCGCATCTTCTCCTTCCTCTGCGGCCACGACTCCAACGTAGGAAGCGTCCTCGCCGCCCTGGAGGCCGAGATCCCGGACCTTCCGGGCTCCGTGGAAAAGAAAACGCCCATCGGCTGCAAGCTCATCTTCGAGACGTTCACCGGCGCGGACAAGGTGCAGTATGCCGATATCCTCCTCATCTACGCCACAGCTGCGCAGCTGCGGGCCGAGACCGCCCTCTCCTTCGACAACCCTCCGGCCGGCGTCCGCATCCGGCTCAAGGGGCTCAAAGAAAACGCCGACGGACTGTACATCCTCTCAGATGTCCAGCAGCGCTTCACGCAGGCCCTCACCGCCTACGACAAGCTGTAATTAAAGATTTTCCATGCTCACCACCGTCCAGCCGGTGCCGATGGTCGCAAACTGCGCCTCATTAGAATACCACCCGCCACTGCTCCTGGCATTCTGCCAGTAGGTAACCATGTCGGGATGGGCATAGATGGTTCCGGTATTGGAAGACTGATACATCCACTTATCAAAGGTGTACTTCATCAGGTCTCTGTCATAATGAGCCATGTCATATTCTTCGCCACCCTTGAATGCCGTACCGTTAAGGACAATGCGCTGCAGGGAAGAGCACTGACGGAAGATGCCGTAATAAGGGCCTCTTGCCCGCTGGCCATTGCCGGGGCCCTGCCGCACATCCAGCATATCCTCCGCCATCAGGTCCGGTGCCCAGTGAAGGCTGGTGCACCTACGGAACATCTCATAATAGCAGCCGTAATTGAGGGTAGTAACCGGAAGAAGCAGCGGATCTTCGGGATTGATATCCACCCAGTCTACAACGGGAGGATTCTGGTCTCCGTTAGACCGGGAAAACGCCCTGCAGAAAGCATACTCCGGCAGCACATTTTCGTCGGGGAGAAGGCTCATGATATTTCCTGCAATGTAGCAAAGCTTATCGGCATTGAACAGGGGTGTAGAGCCGTTCGAATTGTCATAACTGGCTTTCCTGCCCTGGAAGAAGAGCATGTCTCCGGCATGCGACAGCGTAAGGGGCGCAACGGCATCGTAATCGTGCCAGGAAAAGCCCAGATCATCGCTGTACTGGATCCCGTCTCCGCAGTAATTGAACGTAACGGTAGTACTGCCCTGAGAAGCCACAATGCGGAAGCCCTTAAATTCAATGGTAAGCCGGGTAAGATTGTAGTAATTGTTCCGGGCCAGCGTCTTGCTCCTGTCGGCGCAGACATCGGTAAACTCACGGCTGTACTGCTGGTTATCCCCCCACACAGCCGTAATCTTTGCATGGTCCAGCGTAACGGCGCCGCCTTCAAACGGAATGCACTGCGACACCTGGCCGGCCGATTCCACCGTCCTTGTCACCTGCCACATGGGCGAGGCGTCTCCCCCGTTGGTAAGGCTGATGGAAACCGAAGAGCCCACCGGAGCCTCGGCCGGATTTATTTTCAAGTTAAGGGTAAGGAACGCCGTCTGCTGCGAAAGGTTAAACGTCTCGTCGCCAAAAGCGCCCGATCCCGTAAAGCAGCTGAACTTTTCCACGGCATCGGCAAGAGACTCTGCGTAGCCATTCACCGGATAAACCGGGCTTCCCAGCTTTCCGCCCGCCGGATGGTACAGACAATCCTCCGGGCCCACCAGGGCCAGCGTCACGGGCGTAGAGGCCGACGGCGTAAAGTCATCGGCACAGTAGAGGGAACCTTCGTAGTGGGCCGATGTCTCCCCCACCCCGCTCACCAGGTTCATGAAGCCGTAAAGCTTCTCCGCGTTCTCGCCGATACCGGAGACATAGAGACGGTCCTCCGCCTCAAACACATAGTTTCCGCCGGAGAGCGTCGCGCGGGAGTCCGGTGCTTCACTCACCCAGACGCTGTACGGGATGGTATGGAACGACACCTCCGGAGCCTGCTCCTTCCGGGAGCAGGAAAAGAGAGCCACCAGGGCCGATGCCCAAACAAGAATCTGTCTTCTCATTACAAATTTCCTCCAAATCCAGGACCGTCGCCCAGGTTGACACCGCCGCCGGCAGCATTCTCCGTAGCGCTGTTATGCACCACCCTGACAAACATGTAGCCCGCACGGGAATGGTGAAGGCCCTGCGTGGAACCCACATACAGGGTGGAAGAACTGCGGAGCATATCGAAAGATGAAGAGACCGCAGAAGTATTGCCTCCCCATCGGCTCCATTCCAGCTTCTGGTTATTCCACCACACGCCTTCGTTATCCATCCTGAAGTGCTGCATGGCACTGATAATCGGCTTATAATGATTGCTCTGCGGGGCGAATCCGGTACCTTCTCCACCGTTGAACCAGAAGTAGTTCACACCGTAACTGCCATTTCCGCTGGCATTGGCCCAGGTAGGACGGAGCCAGTCCTGTCCGCTGCTGGCATTTCCTTCGTGCGCCGGATAATAGAAATGCAGCACATACGGCACCTTGATGTTAGTATTGTAGTCAGTATCGGTAAGGCCCACGCTCAGAAGGCAATCCTTGCCCAGCGTCAGGTTGTCATTACGACCTCCGTTATCATTCAGCACTTCCTTATAGGTACAGTTCGAGATATCCATGTTGGCTTCGATAAAGTCCCCGCCGACAAAATTGAGATTCGTGATTCTCTGCTTATCCCAGAGACCCGTCACGTCGTCGGACGTGTTCCACTCCACATCGGGATCCACGGGATTGGGCCAGTAGTCGTGCCGGAGCACCTCCATGGTCGCCACCGAGGAGCGGGTAGCCACCTCATCGTATCCATCCACGTCGCTGGTAATGGCCTCCACCTGGAAGGTGTAAGTACCCGTCTGCAAAGACTGCGGCGTATAGGTAAAGGAATGGATTTTACTCAAATAGTGCCTGTCCCCGCCCATAGGGGGATCTATCTTTTCGAGGTCACCGTTGGGGGCGATGACAATGAGGGTCACCTTCTTCAGAGGACGTTCGGCCGACGGCGAAGCCGCGGTAAACTGAACGGGGAACGCCGGATTCTCCTGCGTCTCACTATACTCACAGTGGAGCAGGCGCACGGAAGTAAACACCTCGGAGAGCAGTTTTACCGGCGTCTCGAAGACACGGACCACACCCGCGGCGTTACGCACGGTCGCGCGCACCGACATGCGGCCCAGGATAGGGACGGAAGGCACATTCCAGGTTCCTTCTGAGCGGACACTGGTGCTGCCCAGCTCCGCCTCGGGCGAAATGCTGATGGGACGGGCGCTCTCGAGGCCGTTGGCGTCCACGTAAATCAGGGCCAGGGAGATATCGGTGATAGCCGATCCCAGCGACGTAAAGTTCAGGTTCACGGTAGCCTGCGTTCCGGCCATGAGGCGTTCGCCACCGTCTACCGTCACTTTACCCGTAATATCACCGGTACGGTTGCGGTCCCGCACGCAGCGAATGCCCGTAAGAGCAGTACCCGCATCGAGCAGGTGCAGACGGTCTTCCGTAGAGGTATAGCCCCAACCCACCTTTTTCTTTTCCGTTTCCGTCACGTTTCCGCCCAGTTTACCACGGGAGAAATACGTACGGCAGGGATAGACGGTATTCCCTCTCCAATAGCCGGAAGGCTGCAGGGCACGCATGACGAGGAGCTCGGTCATGCTGGGCAGCCGGTATCCTTCGGGACAATAATCGTTGTAACCCAGGCGGGTAATGTTCTTGTTGATCTCTTCCTCATCACCAAAGTTACCGCTGTCCATGGCCGTCTCACGGCTCTGGATGTTCAGTTCCAGATAAACCTGGTTATGGGCCGACGATTCGTCGTGATAAGGGAGATCCGTCTCCGTATATTCGCGGATGGACTTGGGGTTCAGGTTGGTAAAGCGGATGGTATAGGTTCCGTCCGCGTTGGGAAGGACATTTCCGTCGTTGTCGGCCCCCGCCGGGAAATCATAGTACTGGTCCACCATGAAATCGTAGGGCGCGCGCGTTACATCCTTCGTCTCGCCGCCGTCCTGATAGGTACCCACATTGCGGACGCACCGTACAGATGATACCATATCACGCTGGGTGGCAGAAAAACCGGCCCAGTCAAAGAAGTTGTAGTTGGAGCGGGTAGCCGTTTCCTCGGCACGGATTACGACAGGGTCTGAAAAACCATTCTTGGACGCCGTACTGGAAACCACCCAGGAGCGCCACTGAAGACCATCCGTCTTGTTGGAAGCGTCCAGCGGCTGATACAGGCGCACCGCCTTGGAAAGGGATTCGGAGCCCACCCACATGCCGATGAGTTGGTTCACGGAAGCCGTATACCAGCGCAGTTCCTCAGGGTCTATGACGCCGTTACCATTGTTGTCGCGGTTGCGGGTAAGGCAGGAATAGGCCATGTACTTGTTGACATCCTTGAGTTCGGGCACCACGTTGAGCACGTTGTAGTACAGGTAACCCGTATAGGAATCGTCATTGGCATCGGCCCAGTGCTGGGGTATGCCGCTGTTGAGGCCCCACAGCGTGGCGGTGTTGATACGGCCATTTTCCTCGTCCTTGGTGTCTCCTCCCGAAGGGAGACTTCTCCCGGAAGGCCACCAGCTCCAGACATAGTCAGCTTCGTCGGGGTTCTTCTTGACGCGGTTGGCGTAAGACATCTCGTCCCGGTGCTCGGTTCCCCACAGGGAGGAAAGCAGGGGTGAGTACACGTTGTAGAAGGACTGGATAGACTGCTGGATAATGGCATGGGAAGAAGTAACCAGCGTACTCTGGCGGTCCTCACTGAAGCGGGCCTTGGACAGGATATGCAGTTCGCGGGGCTTTGCGTTCACGAACTTTCGCCAAAGGTCGGGCTCGGGTTTTCCGTTCCCAACCAGCGGGTCGCTCTCATAGTAAAACTCATCCACAAAGGCCGTCACGCGAATCTTGGCCTCTTCTCCGTCCCCCACAAAGTCATTGGCCTGCCTATCATTTTTCTTCTTGGTCTGGTCAAAGATATAGCTCACCAGCTGGCGGATATCCAGCAGAAGTGGCCGGGGACCCGGGGAAGCCGGAGTCCAGGAGGGGTCATAAGCGCCGATACCGGGGTATGCCTGCCGCAGTTCGGAGTAATCTCCGCCCACCACGTTGTTGAGGCTGAACATCACCCATTTGTCATCCTTGAACGTGGACACCCACTCATTATTCCGGTCGTCATAGTGGGCGGCACCTTCACCGAAGGGCGTTTTCACATACCAGGACAGCAGGCTGGGATCCAGGTCTTGGTCGTAGTAGAAGGTCATGCAGTGATACTCGTAGTGGGCATCGCAGTTCACGAGGTCTGTGGTAGCGAGCATCAGGGAGCCTTCCTGTCCGGGCTCGTCTTCCCGGATGTTGTTGGGGTTGCCGTTCTCGCCGGCCACCTCAATGTAAACGCTCTCGGCGTTCTGGATGGTGATGTAATAGGAATAGGCGTGGCCGCGGGCCACATCGTAATTGTCAAAGTTGTGCGAGACGCCCTTGCTGGAGGCAAAATTCCCCAGATGCACGGTGTAACGCACCTCGGCCGACAGGGCATTCTTGTCATAGCCGGTTCCGCCCAGGGACTCGATACCGTCCTGCGTGAAGCCCAGCACCGTATCAAACTTCACATAAGTGCCCTTGGCGGGCGCATAGGTCCAGTCTCCGTTCACCACGAAACTCTCTTCCGGGGTGCTATGAACGGTGTCGGTACTCTTGTCCTGCTTTTCGCGGAAATAGTAGTTGGGCGTATCAAGGGACTCGATGCTGGCCCTGCGCTTGGAGGACTGGCGGTTTTCCAGCATGTAGAAAGAGAAGACATTCCACAGCTTGTCATTTTCATCCCTGTGGACCCCTTCGAAATAGGCTTCCTCCGTGGAGAAGTAATTCACATTTTCGGGATCCTCGGCGCGGGGAACCAGATAGGAGCTGGAGGGCACATTGTACACCTGCCAGTGATCGGCCTGGCTGGCGTCGGGATTGATGTAGGTCTTTCCGTCGTCGGCCGCATCGAAGGACACGTAGAACTTCACCTTCGCCTCCAGGGTGTTCAGCTGCACCTTGGTGCCGTCATAGACAGGATTGCCGCCGTCGTCGATATGGCCCCAGATGGATGAGCCGGTATCTACCGTCGCACCTGTCATACCCAGCATCATGAAAAGGTCCGTGCGGTTCACGACCTCCTGCCGCAGGGTCACTTTCACGCGGCTCAGAAGGTCCAGAGTGGTAATCTGCGTGAGGCAGTCCAGGGCATCGGCCTTTCCGTCCAGCGTAGAGATGGAGTTGGAGATATTGGCCAGCACCACCAGCGTGCAGTTCTGGCGCGATACCGTGGCAATTTTCACCACGCCGCGCGTCGTGGTGTAAACCTGGTTGTCGGAATCGTATTCCGAGTTCTCCACCCACCAGCCTTCGTTCGGATTCGCTTCCAGAGCTGAGAGCTGGGCTGTCTTGTGCTCATAGGTAAAGTAACGGTCATAGAAGCGGTTTCCGTCCTCGTCGAAGATCATCACGTAGAGGTCGTGCACGTAAGCTTCATCGGCCCGGCTGGCCTCGGCCTTGGTTCCGATATCCACCTTGAGCATGGAAGGGCCGCCGAACCCGATCTTCAGGGTCACGGGCTGCCCGTCCGGCACGCGCGAGCCTGCCGGATCCACGTTCACTTCCCGGTGGCAGGATACCGCCACCAGAAGCACCACAAGGCAAAAGATACTTCTAAACAGCTTCATATCAGTGGAACCAAACAAACGAGGGTTCTTCGTACACCCAGTCATTCACTTCGAAGTGGAAGGAGACC
The DNA here is from genome assembly GCA_002392525.1 of Bacteroidales bacterium UBA3856. Next base: position 7,190 of record DGHE01000041.1, read on the forward strand.
AGGAATTTGTCTTCAATTTTCTTGCCGATACGCGTCTCGATCATGAGGTGCTGGTTGCGTGAGACAGCCTGGATATCGGCCGAGCGGCGGTCGTGCACCGGAAGGTCCGTGAATTCATACTCCTCGCCGCCCACGGTAAAGCTGATGGTGCACAGGTAGCGGTAGCCGGGCCTGTGCGCCGGCGCCTTGCTGGGGAACACCAGGGCCGACAAATTGGCATAGTCGCTGCTCTGAAGGTTGTCAATGGCAACCGCACCGACATGCGAGAGAACAAGGTCGGGAGGGGTGACGCCGCTGATGTAGTCGGCATCACGGCCGATGAGGTATCCTCCAGCCGGATTCATCTTTTCCAGGGTGACAGAGCAGTTGGAGACCGAGATGGCCTCTCCCGTCTCATTGAGGAAGGAAAGGCTCACGCGGGCGCAGACGCGCTCGAGGGCCAGGTTCACCTGACCGTTACCACCGGCATTCACCGACACGCTTCCCTTGGCCGCCATGGGGATGGCCTCCGCGGAGAAGGAGGAGAGGGTGATATTGTCGAGGGCCGATGCCGTCGCAGCGCCCGAAAAGGCCGTAGCCGTAGCTGCATCGGCGTCTTTCACGGCATACACCGTGTACGTACCGGGGTTGATGTTATGGAATTCTACGGTGGATTCCGCAATAAGTTCTCCCGTAGCGGGGTACTTGGCCACTACGGTGCCACTGTAGTTCGCCACGGCAATGAGGAGGGACCCCTCCCCTGCCTTGGTTTCCATTTCCAGCGTTTCCAGGGAGATGGTGATGGTCCCGGGAGTACCCGGCACCTCCTCCCTAGTGCACGAAACGCCCGGCAACAGACAAGCTGCAGCCACAAGGTAGAAATATGAAAGAAGTCTTTTCACTTTGTTTAAGTACCTCTACTTAACCTCTACTTGATGGATACACCAGGCGTTTCTGCATGGATTTCTTCCCAGGGAGCCTCTGTTACGCTCACACGGAGACCACCACCCATACGGATGTGGACCTCGTAGGTATAGCGTACACCGGGCAGCCACTTCACAATGTACTGGTCGTCGGCCACAGCCTTGATTTCCTCCAGACGGATACCGGTCACCACGCGGGTGGGCTCGGCATCGGGGGCTTCCTTGTAGGAATAGTCCAGCACCAGACGGGGAATGTAGGTGAGGGACAGCCCGAATTCCTGCGGGATCATGAGGTCGGCCCTGGGGGACGGAACGCGGGTTCCGCCGCCGTTGACAATGACATTTCCGCCAAAGTCATGTCCCAGCACCAGGTTGGTGTTGTAGGACATGTCGTTCCAGACGCCGGGGATGACCGGAGTGTCGTCATTCTGCGAAACGGTAGCAGTGCCCTGTGTACACAGGTTTTGGAACTTGTAGCTGTTCAGGGTAATGGGAACGGCCGAGGGCGAATCGTTGATGATGGTTACGCTCACGGCGCTGAGCATGTGATAGAACAGCAGGTCCACAGGGTCTGTCTGGCCGCTTGTGACAATCCGGCGCTTGCAGGCCGCCATGAGGTCGTACTGTGCGTCTACAGGGTCGTAGTAGACCTGGGCGGAGAGGGCGCTGCCAGCTGCAGGGTTGCAGCTGATGGTGGAGGATTTGGAAGGGCCGGAGAAGGCCAGGAAGTCGTAACGCTCCGAGTTAAAGTCCCAGAAGCGGTGCGGGGCGTAGTCCCAGTGGTTGCTGCCGTCTACGGAGACGGAGTCGCCACGGAATACGGTGCTGCGCTGGCTGGAGATGGTTTTGGAAGCGTATACGAAGAAAAAGTCGTCCTCGGAGAAGTCGTCCTTCAGGAGGGTAGACTTGGTTGCATCTTCGCGCAGCAGCGACTGCCCGGCGCTGAAGCCAATGGCTTCAGGCTCCGCCGGGCGATCGAGCTGCATGCTGCAGCCCCAGATGAGGCTGTAGCATGCGAGCGCAGCTGCTATGCGTATGATGCGGTTAGACATTTAGGGTTTTACTTTACGATGTAGTGCAGAGCGTTAGTTGCGTCATCCCAACCATCAATCGTAGCGGAGAAGGTGATTACATTGCTATTGATGGTGATATAGTACGTATAGTGAACACCCGGCATCCAAGCAGTAATCTTAGCATCCTCGTTGTCTTTGGGGCTAGGGTCAGGATCGGTAATATCGAAAGCACCGATATAGAAAGCACCCGGAGTATAAGTGATGGTCTCCAGGTCACCATCTGTGGCAGATCCGGAGATAACAGAATAGTTAATGGTTATTGCAGGGCCAGCAGTGGCAGTAAAAGCCTGAGGCATTACAACCAGACTTTCAATCAAATTAGAAGCATTGGCTACACCTACGCCCGCGCCATAGGTCAAGGTCGTAGCATCCGTCTTTTTATAAGGAGCGGCATCGGCATTAACATTACTGCCGGGAGTCCAACCAAGGCCGGCTACAGTGCTTACAGTAGCACCAACAGGATTCTTGTCAGTATTATAGCTATCTACTTCAAAAGAACCATTAATTTTAATTCCAGAAAGGGCGATGCTGTTAACAACCACTTTTGCATCAGTAATATCGCTGTGCTTCTTCACCTTGATATCAATAAGAGAGTTGGTGTGCTTAAACAGAAGCGGAACTTCACCATAAGCAGCTTGAGCAACAGTTTTCTCCTGAGCTACCAACAGTTTTTCATTGACACCGTCAAAAGTGATATTACCGGTAACAAACTTTCCGTCTGCGGCATAAGAACCAGCAGCGAGAACATCCTTAGGATATACACCATAGAAAGTATAACTATCAAAATGTGTATCCCAGAAACGAAGCGGGGAATACTTCCAAGTGCCATCCGACTGCTTCGTAACTTCCTGAGCTTCGAAGACGTCTACCGCACTGACACCGGTGCCTTTATGGCCGAACACCTCGATAACATCATCAGTTGCGAAAGCGTCCTTGGAAGCCTTAGTCATGGTCTCGTTCCAGGTGCTGAAACCAATGGCCTTTTCAGTAGCAAGATTCGTGTCGAAGGTCTTGCTGCAAGCGGCAGCGGCGATGGCCACTGCGGCGATCAGAATGATTTTTTTCATACGCATAAAAGTTTTTAGTGTGTTAAAAATAGCTGGAATAAATAGTTTTCTTTTAGTTTCTGATTGTCGTGGCACCCGTTCTCTCGCTCCACTCGGAAACCAGTGCGTCAAAACCGCCACCGCTTCCGGTAGTACCGCTCTCCGGCGGAATGTCATCCACATCCACATCCAGTTCAATCACGCCGCCAAGCGGCAGGGCATTCACCTGGTCGGTCACATCGAACCGGGCATTCCTCCAGCTGCCATTGGAGTAGGAAATATTCAGCACCAGATAGTGCTTCATCTTCCTTGCAGCCGCAACGCTGGCAGCATCGTACGGATTGCAGCCCGGCAGTCCGAAGGTCAGCACCCTGGCGCCCATCATATCCCGGGAACGGTCCATGTACACGTCCATGGGCACACTCACCGTCTCCTCATGGCTCTCCATCGTCCACATGTTCACGCCCTGCGCCATGCCGGTCACAGCCGCACCGCCGCTACTGCCCACCACACGTCCATTGTTGTTGATGAGCTTGATCTGGAATAAGTATATATAGGTGGCCGGATACAGTTCACCGGTAATCTTGAGCACATACCGGCCGTCCTCGTACTCGTAATCGTCGGGGTTGTCGGTAATGACACGCCCCTTGTCAAAGAGCACGAACAGGCCGTCGGGCATGAGGGCGACAGGCTCCTCCCTGGGTTCATCGGCCTTGGTGAAGCCCATGGCCTTCTGCGCGGTGGTGTACACCGGGCTGGAACCCTTGAGGCCCGACGAGATGGTACGCGTGTAGCTGTGCAGCGGCTCCAGGTCTCCATCGGCCTTGAAAAGGAGCGACTCGGAGTCATTGTTGTGGAACAGCAGGTTGTGCGTACCCACAAAGACATCCATGGTGGCCGACCTTCCCATGAAGTTGTGCACCGCATGGGCACCGGGCTGGCCCATCTCATCCAGCGTGTAGATATGCAGGCGCATGCTGGCGGGTTCCGTATAACCCAGCGGGCCCAGCACGGTGGTGTTCCAGGCAAAGTCCCAGCGGGTTTGCCAGTCTATCTGCCACATCACATTCACGTTCACCTTGGTGGAGAGCACCAGCTTGGTGGTAACCGGCTTTCTCAGATAAAGCGGCGGCTCAATGGCGCACCCTGCAAGGAGCGTCACCATCATAAGCAGCAATATGAGCCGTAAGTGCTTCATTCTTTATCTTCTCTTCCGGTTAAAGAGGTCTATGCCCAGGGAAATATACGCCCGGGTGGGGCCCATCCACATGAGGCGCTTGGAGCGGGCGACGAACTTGTCCACGTCTCCGTTGTAGTCGTAGTAATAGCGTCCGGTGCTGTCAAAGCCGTACACGTAAGGGTCGTAGGGGGAATAGAAGGCGCCGAGAGCCAGGCCGAAGTCCAGAAAAAGGCGCTTCCCCAGATTGAGCTTGTAACCGGCACCCAGCGAAGCGCCGATTCCTTCACCTTCCCAGCCCTTGGCATCCCAGCCGATTCCGTAGCGGGCCACGTTGGCGTTCAGGAGGAGATAGGCTCCGCCAAAACGGCCGTCGGTGGGCTTGAAATATCTCCGGGTCCAGAGCGTGATGTTGTTCACCTGCAGGAAGCGGTGGCTGTCATAGTGCCGCCACATGGGCCACTCTACGTCTGCGCCCACGGTCCAATGGCCCCGCCTGGGATAATACTCCAGACTGAAGCTGGGAATGGAGGTGAGACCGTAGTGGGGGACGTAGGTGAGGTCGTAGAGGAGATTGGTACTTACACCCAGGACCGGATGCAGGGCGCGCCTCACTTCCTGAGTGGGAACGGCAGGGACGGTAAGTTGCTGTACCGGCAGGCCGAGGGTGGGCATGTCCAGCACCTGAGAAGGAAGCGCGGCACGAGTGATGTCCAGGTATGCATAGCGCAGCAGAGGCAGCTTCTTACGGGAAATGCTGCGCCAGTCGGAACGGGAGCGGAGCGCTTTCTCACGCTCTGCCCTTGACAGGCCCAGGTCTACGATATGCAGCTCCACCCAGGCTTCACCCACGCTGCGGAGTTCGATCTTGTCCTCAAGGTCGGGACGCTGGGCCAGAATGTAGCTGCGCAGCGCCTCACCACGACGCTGCGAAAGCATCTCGTTAAAAGTGGTGGGACCTTCCGGAGAAGCGGCGGAGATGATGACCACCAGGTTGATGCCGGCGGGGTTGTCTTCGAGGAGCTGACGGTCCAGCGCGTCCAGGGCGCTGGCGTTGTCGGCGTAGTCCCGGAGCAGGACATATCGGTTGATGGGAAATAGGACGCTTATACGCGTACGCGTCTCGCGCTCCTGCGCGCGTAATAAAAAAGCGGTGTCGGATAGCAAGCAGCACAAAGCCACAACCAATGTTAACACGGCCGTGGGACGAAGTCTCATATTCAGTAAGCGAGCCAAAGTGCTACTAACTACAGTTCAGGTTTTTCATTCCTGAAAAACGATTGCAAAGGTATAAACGGAAAATATTATTTCAAAAGGATTTTCAGTCACTTACAGCATATTTTTACAATTCATCAACTCGTCAAAGATGGATTTTAGCAACATAAAAATGTTTCAGAATTAAAATTTTTAGCGCATAAATGCAGTTAAGCGCGTTTTTCAAATTTGACACCGGACCAAATTTCCAAATTACTAAATTTACGTTTTGGAAAGTTTCAAAACTTCGTAATTCATATAAAAATTTGTTAAATCCAAAAATTGAGTCTTGTCAATCCAATTTTTTTATTATTTTTGTCATGTAATCGAACATATTTATGAGAAACTTCTTCACAGCCTCGTCATTTCTCCTTGCCGCCCTGTCTTGCGGCTGCGTAAAGATGAGTGAAGCGCCAGCCCCGGCTAGCGCCGGTTCCCTGCATAAGATAGACTTTGACATCACTGTCATGCGAGAGGGTGCAACCAAAGGTGACCTGGTAGACGCCGCAGATCTCATGGCTACTATGGATACCCGCCGGCCCTTCTCCCTCATTGTAGTGGAAGAAGAGACTGGAGACCTTCTCCTGAACAACGATCCCGTCCACAGCCAGGACGGCCGCTATAGCTACTATTTGGACAAGGGACTGTGGGATATTCCCACGCCGGTTCTTTTTAGCGCGTACTACCCCCACGTGAAGAACGTGACGTTCGAGGATGCCACCCACCACGCCTACTCCATCCCCTTCCAGTCGGCAGAGACAGAAGCGGGGCCCCTGGTTTCCCAAACGGTAGAAACGAGCATCCGCCAACTGAATACGCTGCCGCTCACCTTCAGCCACATCACCAATGACATCGGCTTTCGCGTCTGCGACGTAACGGCCGACAAACAGATGCAAGGCCACATTCGCCTGCGCAAGCTCATCGCGCACCAGATGGCATCGGCCGGAGTATATCTCAACGACATTGTCCTGGGACGCGGAGACTGGACTTACCAGGGATACTACCGCGAGGTAACGGTGTTCGAGGGGAACGCGCCCGTTGGCGTGGGCCCTTCCAACGAACGTTTCGTAGGAAGCGACGCCCTGGTAGATGATATGGCCCGCAGCCACCGCTTCTATGCGATCCCAGACCGCATTGTGATGGGGAAGCAGTACATCGAGGCTGTTTTTGACGTAGACGGCTTCACGCTCAACGGAGAGACCTACGGCCCGCTGGAGGGACAGGTGCTCAAATATCCTTTCTACGGCATTCTCCCCGGGAACAACATGGCGCCCGGCAAGCAGTACACTTTCCATCTGGGCATGGATTTGGCTTCCATTTACCGCGCCATCAGCTTTACCGCCGGTATCGGAGACTGGGAGACCAAGATTTACGAGAACAACGAGAACTTTTAACGTTTGATGAAACTGGTTTCCCTCTATATGCTGCCGGGACTCGTGTCCCTTTTCTGGGCCGCCATGCATTTGCTCATGGCCCGGAAGAGTCCCACGTACCGCATTCTACAGCTGCTCATCCTGACGGTCACCATTACCACGCTGGGAGATCTTGTGCTGGCCGAGATAGCAGAAGCCAAATGGGCTGCTCTCCTTCTGATGCAGTTCATGGCGCCTGCCCTCATCCCGCTCACATGCCTGTATTTCTCCCATCTTTGGAAGGGCTACCGGCATCGTTCTATCCAGATGGTCTGGATTATTTTCCCGGTGATGCTCTTTACGGCCAACCTCATCCTGACGGGTGCACTGGGCATCAAGGGGACCGAGGCTCTTCTTGGCCGCATCATCACGGCAGAAAAAGTGGGAATGCTGTCCCTCACAGGTATGGAGAGAGCGTACTATATATGGTCGTTCATCATATTCCGCATTGTAATGATGCTGGAGTTCATCTTTATTGCGGGATACATCGTTTACGTCGGCATCGGCATTCGCTACAAGCTGGCGCATCTGCGGGATTTTCTCGTTCATAAACGCCGGGCCAGGCTGCTGGAGCTCCAACTAACCCTTGTGGCAGTCATCCTCATGGGACTGGGGGCCAAGATCTTCCTGCATCCCCTGCTCCTGAGGCTTCCCATACTCACCAATTCCCTTATTATAGGGGTATCGGCCCTCGAATTCCTGTTTTTCTTCCTGGGGATGTTCGGGACGCGGGAATTTGTTTCCCTGCCAGACGTTTCCACCTGTTTCCGCTTCAACTACAACCGGGACAACGCGGCGCAGCATGCGGCCGATGTCATCATGGACATGGTCCCCATGCTGCGGGGCGAGGCCCTCACCCAGCTGCTTTCGCGCCTGGAGGTGCAGGCGGGCGCCGAGAATCCCGGCCGAAACATCGGCAACAAGGGAAAGGGGAATACGCTGACTGCCACCATCATGGGCAATACGCAAGCATCCGGCGGAGAAGAGGGGGACCTGCTGGCCCGTTTTCAGCGCCTGATGCTGGACGAGCAGCTGTTCCTGCAGCCCAGCATTACGCTTACCGACGTCGCCGAACGCCTGCACACCAACAAAACCTATATTTCCCGCATGGTGAACCAGAATTACAACCTGGGGTTCCCCGAGGTCCTGAACATCCTGCGCGTAGACTATGCGGAGCAGTACATTCGCAAACATCCCGATGCCAACCAGGAAGACATTGCCAAGGCCTGCGGGTTTTTGAGCGCCTCTTCCTTCAACAGCACCTTTAAACGCATAACCGGCTACACACCCAAGGTGTGGGCCGCTCACATTAAGTAAAACGCATGCTTATGGTACCTATTTACGCTCAAGAGCACGACTACTCCAAATACAATGTGCTGGCAGTAGACGACATTCCTCTGAATCTGGTCCTGGTTCAGAAAATGCTGTCCCGCTTCAACTTCAAGATGCGTACGGCATCGGGCGGACAGGAAGCCCTGGACGAGGTGGCAAAACAAAAGCCGGACCTCATCCTGCTGGACCTTATGATGCCTGGGATAGACGGATTTGAGGTAATCCGGCGCCTGAGGGAGAATCCGTCCACCTCCGACATCCAGATTGTGATTTTGTCGGCGCTCAACTCCAACGAGGACGTGATCAAGGGCTTTAACGCCGGGGCCAACGACTTTATCATGAAGCCCATCATCATGGAGAAGCTGCTCACCTGCGTGGTGACGCAGATGTCCATTGTAGAAGGCAAAAAACGCGCATAATGCGACGATTGCTTATCTCTATCATGGCGTTACTGCTGTGCCTGGGTGCCCGGGCGCAGATTGTGAACCGCCTGCGCGTAGACCAGGAAACGTTCCTGCGCTACGCATACGGCCGCATGCAGCAGTACAGCCTGGACAACCTGGAGCTGGCCGATTCCCTGTATGAGGCGGGTGTCCAGAAAAATAACTTCCGCTACAAGTGCCTGGCGCTTTCGCTGGAGATTCCCGTGCGCTTTGTGCAGGGAGACCGCGAAAGAATGAGTGCGGCGGCGGCCGAGGTGAAGGGAATCCTGGCCGACAGGCGGGACCTCCGGGACTTTTACTTCGCCACCCTGCATGAGTACAGCGAATACCTGGCGCGCATGGGCTACGTTTCCGACGCCATGCTGGAAGCGCGGGCCATGGAGCGGCTGGCATCGGCCGAACGCAAACCCGAGGGGCGCATGTACGCGTACCGCATCATCGGCCTTATCCACAGCTATCGCGACAACCACGCACTGGCGATAAAAAACCTGGAAAAGGCGGTGCATTACTGCCAGGACTCGAATTCCGAGCAGGAGCTGCCCAACCTATACATCCTTCTGGCGCAGGAAAACGTGAGCATGAAGCGGTTCAGCGAGGCCTATGCTTACTGCAAGCGGGCGCAGGAGTACGAGTCTTTCTTCCCGGCCATCCGCATCAAGGCGCAGATGACGCGTGCCGTCCTGTTCCATGCGGAGGGTGACTATCCGGCTTTCTGGGAAACCTATCAGGAACTGCTCAAAGACCCGCTGTATACCATCCAGACCGACGGAGATACGCGCAATGCGCTGGATATCACTTACCTTCGCTCCCGCGGACAGTTCATTGACGCGTTGCGAGAGGCCGATGGCATGCAAAGCGCCCACGCGCGCCGTGAGCAGAAACACCTTCTCTATGCAGAGATGGGAGACTACTCGGGGGCGTACAAGGAGCTCTCGCAACTCATGGAGGAGAAAGACTCCGTATATATTAAGGTACAGAACGAGGACCTGGCCATCCTGGATGCCGAGATGAACAACGCGCAGCTGCGCGAGGAAGCCCAGCAGCTGAGACTGCAGAACAACATGGCCCTGATGGGCGGCTTTCTGGTGATGTTCCTTCTGGTTTTTGTCTTCATGCTGGTACAGCAGTGGCGCCTGAACGACAATCTGCACCAACTGCGCGCAGCCAACGAAGCACAGCTCATGGAACGCCGGGCCTTCCAGGCGGCCCTCAATGCCAAGGAAGCCGAGAACGCGCTTCGCATTAAACTGTTACAGAAACGTCAATTCAATACTCTTCAGCTATGAGACCGAAGATCTTCAAGCGGCATAAGCACGAGCTCTACGCCCTTTTCATTTTCATTCTTGGCGGTATTCCCGCCATGCTGGGGCTCATTCAGAAAATTCCCCTCATTGTGGGCATTGCGGGGGTTATCATCCTCACCAGCGGGCTGTTCTACTACTGCCTCAAGTTAGTGTCGGAGGAAACCTATAAGGATTACTACAAGCAGAGCTATGAGGTGGAGCACGAGACCATTGAGGAAGAGATCCGGCGTTCCATGCAGTATCACCGCTACCAGGAGGCCATCATCGGCCGCTATGAGAGCGCCTGCCGGGACCTGGGCATTTCAGAGGAGCAAAAGGACTGGCTGCTGGAACTACTCATGGCAGAAAAAGACAAGGTAGACGCCAAGATGAAGGAAGAAGGGCGAAGCACATTATAAAAGCAAACGCTGTCTCTTGAGGAGGCAGCGTTTTTGGTACTGGGTAGGAGAATCGAACTCCTATTGCGAGATTGAGAATCTCGAGTACTAACCGTTATACGAACCCAGCGGTTGGGAGTGCAAAGGTACGAATAAATTTCAATTCCGCAAATTTTTATTTCAAAAATACAAAAAAAACTGCGAGGATGAGGCAAACGAAGGCGGCAATGTGATTCCACTGCAAGGCCTGGCCTTTAAATAAGAAGGTGACGATGATGGTGAAAATGGTGAGGGAAATCACCTCCTGAATCACTTTGAGCTGCATGAGGTTGAACGGACCACCATTCTCGATGAAGCCGATGCGGTTGGCCGGTACCGTGAGGCAGTACTCGAAGAATGCGATGCCCCAGGAAAAGAGAATAATAAGGATGAGCGGCCAGCCTGTGGAGATTTTCATCTCCTGCAGTTTCAAGTGCCCATACCAGGCAAAAGTCATAAAGACATTGGAAAAGACCAGCATCAGGATGGTCCAAAAACCTTTCATACGTGTACCTATTGTTTTAAGGTCGCAAATTTAGTAATTTTGCTGGTTCATTGAACACACAGATTGCATTATGACCTTAATTAAATCCATTTCCGGTATTCGCGGAACCATCGGAGGCGCCCCGGGAGGCGCCCTTACCCCCATCGATGTTGTCAAGTTTACGGCTGCTTATGCCGCCACTCTCCCCCAGCGAAAGGCTCAGCCTAACGGCGAGCGCTACAAGGTTGTCGTAGGCAAGGATGCCCGTATGTCGGGCGACATGGTAGAGCAGCTGGTAGTGGGCACGCTCATCGGCTGCGGCATCGACGTTGTCAAATGTGGCTTTGCCAGCACCCCCACCACGGAAATGGCCGTCCTCTTTGCCGAGGCCGACGGCGGCATCATCATCACAGCCAGCCATAACCCGCGCCAGTGGAATGCCCTTAAACTTCTCAATGACAAGGGCGAGTTCCTCACCGCCGTGGAAGGGCAGGCCGTACTGGACCTCGCCGAAAAAGAGGATTTCTGCTTTGCCGAGGTAGATGAACTGGGCAATGTGGAAGAAGAAGATTTCACCGACAAGCACCTGGACGCCGTGCTAGCTCTGCCGGCCGTGGACGTGGAGGCCATCAAGGCCGCACACTTCACGGTGGTGGTAGACGCCATCAACTCCGTCGGCGGCATCATCATGCCCCGGCTGCTGGAGCGCCTGGGCGTCAAGTGCATCGGCCTTAACTGCAATCCTACGGGAGATTTTGCCCATAACCCCGAACCCCTTCCGGCCAACCTCGTGGACCTGTGCGAGACCGTGAAGAAGGAGAAGGCAGACCTTGGTATTTCTGTAGACCCGGATGTGGACCGTCTGGCTTTCATCCAGGAGGACGGCGAGCCCTTCGTGGAAGAATATACGCTGGTGAGCGTGGCCGATTACCTGTGCGAACTCGCTCAGAAGGAGGGAAAGCCCATTGCAACGGTTTCCAACCTCTCCTCCACCCGCGCTCTCAGAGACGTTACCGAGAAGCACGGCGGCAAGTATTATGCATCGGCCGTGGGTGAAGTGAACGTGACCACCCTCATGCACAAGGTGGGCGCCCTTATCGGCGGAGAAGGCAACGGAGGCGTCATCTACCCTGCCATCCACGCCGGCCGCGACGCCATGGTGGGAACGGCCCTGTTCCTTTCCAACCTGGCCCACAAGAAGATGAAGGTGAGCGAGCTCAAGAAGACGTACCCGCAGTACTTCATTGCCAAGAACAAGATTCAGCTGAGCGACAGCGCCCTCATCGAGAAGATTCTTTCCGAGCTCAAGAAGATCTACGCCAACGAGAACATCAACGACATTGACGGCGTCAAGATCAACTTCGAGGCTAACAAAACGTGGGTGCACCTGCGCAAGTCCAACACCGAGCCCATCATCCGCATCTACTCCGAGGCTTCCACCATGGAGGCTGCCGAGGCACTGGGGAATGAGGTGATCGAGGTGGCGAAGAAGATCATCGGCTAGTGTTTAGTTTCCGGACTACGCCCCTGGAGGACCAGTTGGACAAGGCTTTGCTGTATGGCAAGGTCGGGTGCTTCTGTACGCAGAATTGCTGGGATACCGGCAAGGGCCGATGGATGTGGGACATCTTTGCCTCACGCGGGAATCTCGCTACCGTGTTCAACCCGCGGGAGGCGGAGCTCACGCCCGGCACCAACCACATTGTGTGCGAGGCAGACCAGTTGCGGGAGCTCAGCGCCGTGGTGGTGGAGATTCAGGATGTGGGCGTAAGGTACTTCAACTACACCAAGGACGTGATGCAGCTCATGGAGATGCTTGCGCTGCTGGGGGATGAAGCGCCTTCCTTATATATAGTGGACCACCTCAATCCGTCCGGCCGTGTGGTGGAAGGTACGATTCCGGCAGTGGCCGGGGAGATGTACGTTCCCAAGGTGGCACATCGGCATGGATTAACGCTGGGAGAGCTGGTAAACCTGTATGCGTCGGAGATGGGAGCCAAGTTTCCCATTCATGTGATATCGGCCATGGCGACGGATGCCAACCGGCAGCTGATGCCGTGGACCATTGCGCCGGCTTCCGATATTCCGGGCCTGTTTACCTCTTATTTATATAGCGGGGGCGGGCTTTGGAACAATACCACGATGTCTCCGGGGATCGGCACGTCCCGCCCCTATGAGTATATAGGCGCGCCTTTTGTGAAACCGCTGCGGCCCGAGGACCTGCCCCAGGCGCACGGTGCGCTGCTCAGGCCCTGTTCCTTTACGCCGGCTGCCGGGCGCTATGCCGGGGAGCGCTGCTTCGGGTTCCAGATTATGCTGGTGCCCGGGGAGCCGTACCACAGCCTGCTGCACACGCTGCACCTCATGCGCTGGTTCCGCGAGCACTACTCGGCTTTCGAGTTTGAGCCGGCATTCTGGACCAAGCTGGCCGATCCCGTGCTGGAAGCGTATCTGCGCGAGGAGATTTCCTTTGACGTAGTGCAGGAGCACGTGAAGACGGAGGAACAGAAGTGGATTCGCAAGGCCAAGCGGTATATCCTGTATGAGGATGCGCCGTACAGGATGAAATAGCGGTTGTCATTCTGAATACTAGCCCTTGTCATTCTGAGCGAAGTGAAGAATCTTTTGGAATTGAGCAAAATTATACCTATCTTTGCCGTCCCAAATTGTTAACAATTTAAGTTTTTACGTAAAATGAAGAAAGGAATTCATCCCGAAACCTACCGTCTTGTAGCTTTCAAGGATATGTCCAATGACACCGTCTTCGTCACCCGCAGCTGCGCTCCCTCCAAGGAGACCCTCGAGGTGGAAGGCGTTGAGTACCCGCTGGTGAAGCTGGAAATCTCCAACACTTCCCACCCGTTCTACA
>DGHE01000041.1:21012-24291 GCA_002392525.1 Bacteroidales bacterium UBA3856
GATATGTTCTATCAGAGATACAAGAGCCGCAAGAAGTAATTTCTGCAGCCACAAAGGTTACAACCGGCAGTCTCAGATATGGGGCTGCCGGTTTTTTTGTGCCAAGGGCATCATGACCATATAGAAAAAAACGGAAAAACCAAACTTTGGCAAGGCTTGCCAAAATATGGTTTTGCGTAAAAAGGGGTGTATCTTGCCAAAAACTTTTGAGCTATGACAAAAAACAACAGTTTCCTTTATTCTTTAGAAGAAGTACACATCCGGATGGAGATGGATGGAGGCGGCGTTCTTATGGACGGGTTCCCAGAGGGGTTTAAGCCTGCGTCCCTGCCGGCTTTCTACAAAAGCGGCATGCTGGCTATCTTTCACGTACTGGAATCCATGATTCCGGCCATGGCGGGAATCAGTGTAATGGGTATATGGTCTGCGCGGGAAGCAGATGCCAATGCGCCTTTCTGCGCCTTTGACCTGTGGGTCCAGACCGGGCCGGAGGAGGGCTTCTACCTTCCGATGGCATCGGCCCACTCCCTGTTCAGCGACAACGGTATCCCTTACTATCACGTTCCTGTGCTATGAGAAACCGAGACATTCCCCCGCATCTTCTTCCCACAAAGGGGTTCCTGACTGACACTTTGGCAGTCATGGCGTTCATGGCAGACATTTTGTTGGAGTGCTGTCCGGCAATTATTATATACCATGGCAGAAAAGAAGAAAAAGAATACAGAAGAAGTCATAGACAGCAAGAAGCTGGCGGCTCTGGAAGCCCGCATCGAAGGCCTGAACGAACAGTTGGAAGAGGCGGAAAAGAAGGTTCAGGACGCCGAAAAGAAGGGAGAAGAGGCCGGCAAGAAGGCAGAGGATGCCAAGGCGGACTACCTCCGCCTCATGGCCGAGTTTGATACTTTTCGCCGCCGCACGGCAGAAGAGAAGCTGGCGCTGGTGAGCTCTGCAGCATCCGACACCATCAAGGGCCTCCTGCCCATCCTGGACGACTGCGAAATTGCGCTGGATGCCCTGGAGAAGAGCTCCGACAGCGATGCTGCCAAGGAGGGTACCCGCATGATCTTCGACAAGTTGTCGGCCTACCTCAAAGGAAAAGGCCTGGAGCGCATCGAAGCCAAGGGCAAGGATTTTGACACCGAACTGCATGAGGCCGTCACCACCTTCCCCGCCCCGTCAGAAGACCTGAAGGGCAAGGTGATTGATGTGGTCCAGACAGGCTATACCCTAAGCGGGAAGGTACTGAGATATGCTAAAGTAGTGGTAGGAGCATAAGATATGGCAAACAAGAGAGATTACTACGAGGTACTTGGCGTAGACAAGAAAGCCTCGGCCGACGAAATCAAGAGCGCCTACCGCAAACTGGCCCTCAAGTGGCACCCGGACCGCTGGGTGAACGGCTCCGACGCCGAGAAGAAGACCGCCGAGGAAAACTTCAAGGAGGCGGCCGAGGCCTATTCCGTGCTCAGCGACCCCGACAAGCGCGCCCGCTACGACCAATACGGCTTTGCCGCCGATCAAATGGGCGGTGGAGCCGGCGGGTTCGACTTCGGCGGAATGGACATCAATGATTTCCTTCGCAATGTGTTCGGCGGCAGTTTCGGCTTTGACTTCGGTGGATTCGGCGGTGGTTTTGGCGGCTTCGGCGGCCAGGGAGAATCCCAGCAGCGGGTAGTCCGCGGCCGGGACATCCGGACCAGCGTCAAGCTCACCCTGGAAGAGATTGCGAACGGCTGCGACAAGGAAATCTCACTGGAGCGTGCCCGTCCCTGCCCGGATTGCGGCGGGAAGGGCGCCAAGAGTGAGGCCGATATCAAGACCTGCCCCACGTGTGGCGGTCAGGGCCGTGTGCGTCAGCAGACGCGCAGCCTCTTTGGCATGGGCTACACCATAACTACCTGCCCGCAGTGCCAGGGAGAAGGCAAGATTATTTCCAATCCCTGCCGGCGCTGTAACGGAACCGGTCTGGAGCGCAGGCGGGAGATTGTGCGCGTACACATCCCTGCGGGTGTAGAAGACGGCATGCAGCTTACCATTCAGGGAGAAGGACATGCCGCTCCGCACGGTGGCGCCAATGGCAACCTGCTGGTCGTCATCAACGAACTCCCCCACCCGCAGCTGCAGCGGGACGGGAACAACCTGTTCTATACCCGCATCATCTCTGTCATGGATGCCATGCTGGGATGTGAGGTATCTGTTCCCTGCCTGGATGGCAGCTATAAGGTAAAGGTAGAGCCCGGCACGCAGAGCGGCACGGTGGTCAAACTGCGTGGCAAGGGTCTTCCCAGCGTGCAGGGTTACGGCCGCGGAAACGGAGACATGTATGTCAAGTTTCAGGTCTGGGTGCCGCACAAGCTGTCCAGAAGCGAGAAAGAAACGCTGGAGCAAATGCGGTCCAGCAGTTCTTTCCAGCCGGACCTTACCCGTGAAGACAAGGCCACATTCGACAAAGTGAAAAATATTTTCTAATTTTTTTCGAAAAAGTTTTGCTCCTTCACAAAAAGATTGTATCTTTGCAGTCCCAAAAACAAACGCAACCTCTTGTTAGGAGCCAAACCGCAACGTTGCATAAAGGATTTAGAAAATATGGATTTAATTAAGATTGCAGAGCAGGCTTTCAATAACGAGAAAGCAGCCTCCTATCCCGAGTTCAAGGCCGGTGATACCGTCACCGTTACCTACAGAATCAAGGAAGGTGATAAAGAAAGACTCCAGAAGTTCCGCGGTGTAGTCATTCAGATTAGCGGCATGGATCCTTTCACCAAGACCTTCACGGTTCGCAAAATCGCCAGTGGCGTGGGTGTTGAGAGAATTTTCCCTTACCAGTCCCCGTTCATTGACAGCATCGAGGTCAACAAGTGTGGTAAAGTGCGTCGTGCACGTATCTTCTACCTCCGCGATCTCACCGGTAAGAAGGCCCGCATCCGCGAGAAAGTCTACGTAGAGAATAAGGAAGCCTAATTTAGGCACCTAACTGGCTCCATAGCTCAATTGAATAGAGCATTTGACTACGGATCAAAAGGTTACAGGTTTGAGTCCTGTTGGAGTCACTTCAAAACCCCATCTGGCATATGTCAGATGGGGTTTTTCTTTTTATTTGTACCACCCAATTATTATTGCATCAGGTTTTCGGATTCCAGGGCAGACGGCGCTGGTTTAGGAGTTGACAGCACTGGTTCACGGACAGGCGGCGCAGGTTCCGGGGGGCAACGGCGCAGGTTCCAAAACAGGGGCTGAACCTGCACCGCGAATCGGGGATCACCGGGAAAAATATGTGTT
>DGHE01000024.1:0-2197 GCA_002392525.1 Bacteroidales bacterium UBA3856
GAACTTTGCCGCACTGCCATCGAGGCTCAGAAAGGTTCCTACTCCCCCTATTCGCATTTCCAGGTAGGAGCGGCCCTGCTCCTTTCTAACGGCGTCGTGGTAAAGGGTGCCAACCAGGAGAATGCCGCCTACCCTTCCGGCCTGTGTGCCGAGCGCAGCGCCATGTTCTGGGCCGGAGCCAATTACCCGGACGTTCCCATGGACACCCTGGCCATTGCCGGAGCAGACCATGGCGTGCTCTGTGAAAGCCCGGCCTCTCCCTGCGGTGCCTGCCGCCAGGTCATGGCCGAATATCAGAAAAAGCACGGGAAACCCATGAAGATTATTCTCGTGGGCTCCAAACGTATCCGCAAGTTCAGCTGCGTGGACGACCTCCTGCCGTTTATCTTCGACAGTTTGTCTTTGTAACGATTCCCCCAGCACACGGAGATGTGCAAAATCCCGTTAAAATGCGCATCCAGAAATGCTCCAGCACGCGGAGATGCACAAAAACACGGCAAAATGCGCATCCAGCGGTGCTGGGGCGGGGCCGGGGCCGCTCTATGGCCGCGGGCCTCGATGGCGCGGCCGCCCCGTGCCACTAGATCTCCGAGAGCTCCAGCCACCGCATCTCGGCGGCATCGAGCTCTTCTTGGAGCTGGCCATAGCGCGTACTGGCCGCCTGGAGTTCATCGGCCTTCAAAGTGCCGCCGGAGAGCTGCGCTTCGAGGCGGGCTTTTTCGGCCTCCAGCTCCGGAAGCCGGGCCTCCAGGGCCTTGAGCTCCTGCTGCTCCTTGAAGGAGAGCTTGCGCTTTGCCTCGGTCTTGACTTTGGTCTGGACCGGAGCGGTCTTCTGCGCAGATTTTTGCTCGGCCTCGTAGTCCTTGATGAACGTGCGGTACTCGGTGTAGTTACCCACGAAGTCCTTCACCACGCCGTCTCCGCAGAACACGAAGAGGTGGTCTACCAGGCGGTCCAGGAAGTGACGGTCATGGCTCACGATAAGAAGCGAACCCTTGAACTCCATCAGATACTCCTCCAGGATTTCGAGAGTGACGATGTCGAGGTCGTTGGTGGGCTCGTCCAGGATGAGAAAGTTGGGCTGCTGCATGAGGATGGTGAGCAGGTACAGGCGCCTTCTCTCACCACCCGAGAGGCGCTCCACAGGGTTCTGGAGCATGTCGTGCGGGAAGAGGAAGCGGTTGAGGAGATGGAGATCGGACACGGTTTCCAGCACGGTCTGGCCCGGTTTGAACTGCATGCCGGCCTGGTGGTAGTAGCCAATCCTGAGGGACTCGCCGCGGTCGATGATACCGGTAAAAGTGCCACCCAGTTCCGGCTTGTAGCCGCCGGTAATGAGGTTGAGGAAGGTGGTCTTGCCGGCGGCGTTCCGGCCCACGATGCCTACGCGCTCGTAACGCTGGAAGTTGTAGCTGAAGTGGCTCAGATAACACTTTTGTTCCCACCAGAAGCACACATCCTTGCAGTTGATGACTTTGTTGCCCAGGTAGGTGGATTTGGCCTGTGTCTCGCTCATGTCCACCTTCTTCTGGACGTAGCTGTCATCGGCCCGTTCCTTGATATCCCAGAAGGCCTGCTTGCGGTACTTGGCCTTGCCGGTGCGGGCGCAGGGGCTGGCGTGCATCCACTCCAACTCCCGCCGATAGATGTTGCGCACCTTCTCGGTCTCCGCATTGTAGTTGTCGATCCTCTCCTGGCGCTTTTCCAGGAAGTTCATGTAGTCTCCTTTGTAGATATAGATGCTGCCGCGGTCCATTTCCATGACGGTGTTGCACACGCGGTCCAGGAAGTAGCGGTCGTGGGTAACCATGAACAGGGTGCACCGGCTGTGCTTGAGGTGATTCTCCAGGAACTCGATGGCATCTATGTCCAGGTGGTTCGTGGGCTCGTCCATGATATAGAAGTCCGCCTCGGAAGCCAGCATCTGGGTAAGGGCCACGCGTTTTACTTCGCCGCCGGAGAGGTCTTTCATACGCTTGTCCGGGTCTGTGAGGCCAAACTGCGTGAGGAGCTGATGTACCCGCAGTTCGTACTGCCACAGATGGTCCTGATCCAGGTGATCGGTCCACTGGGTAGAACTGTCCATGATTTGCCGGAAAATGCCTTTCTCCGGATCGTGGGCATACTCCTGTTCCAGGAATGCAATACGGATGTCCTTGAGGAACAACACCTTTCCGCCGCTGTCACTGCCGTCCTT
>DGHE01000024.1:2311-3971 GCA_002392525.1 Bacteroidales bacterium UBA3856
ACCTTGTCGCCCTCGTTGATATTGAAGTCGATGTGTTCAAACAGCACCTTGGGGCCGTAACTCTTGGAAATGTTCTCTATTTGCAGGTAACTGGGCATAACGGGCGCAAAGTTAGGAAAAAAAGTGCTACCTTTGAGGATAATTATGGACAAAAGCAAAATCAAAGTATGCGTAGGGCTGTCGGGCGGGGTGGACTCGTCGGTGGCGGCCTATCTCCTCAAGCAGGAGGGCTATGACGTGTTTGCCATGTTCATGCAAAACTGGAACGACGCTTCCACGACGCTCCACGGAGACTGCGAATGGGAAGAAGACCGCTTCGTGGCCGAGATGGTGGCCCGTAAGATTGGCATTCCCTTCTACTTCGTAGACCTTTCGGCCCAATACCGGCAGCGCGTGGTGGACTACATGTTCAGCGAGTACGCCAAGGGCCGCACACCCAACCCGGACGTCCTTTGCAACCGCGAAATCAAGTTCGACGCGTTCCTTCAGATTGCCCTCAAGTACGGGGCCGATTACGTAGCCACCGGGCACTACTGCCGCAAGGAAGTCACCCCGGAGGGGGTGTACCGCATCCTGGAAGGCGCAGACCCCAACAAAGACCAGACCTATTTCCTGTGCCAGCTCAGTCAGGAGCAGCTTTCGCGGACGCTCTTTCCCATCGGCGACATCGTCAAGCCCGAGGTGAGGCGCATCGCCAAGGAGGCCGATTTACCATCGGCCGAAAAGAAAGACTCCCAGGGCATCTGCTTCGTGGGAAAGGTGGACCTTCCCACTTTCCTCAAACAGAAACTGGTCTCCGTAGAAGGAGACATCGTGGAGGTCTATGACGCTTACTATCAGCAGGATCCCCTGTACCGCTGGCAGCAGGAAAAACTGACGGAACTCCTGAGGCCCGGACAAACCCTAGAGCGCACTGTCCGCTATGCCCCCGAGGAAAAGATTCTCACCAGCGACGGAAAGCCCCTGGGCGTAAGCCCTTTCGATACGGCAAAAGTAGAAGCGCTCACAGAAGCAGAACTCGATCATCTGTCCCTGCCCATCACCTACGACATCACCTTCGAGACCGAAACCTACCGCAGCGGCAAGCATCACGTCAAGAAAACCCGCTATAAGGAAAACCCCTTCGGCCGCATCGTAGGACGGCATGAGGGTGCGCAGTTCTACACCATCGGCCAGCGAAAAGGCTTGGGCGTGGGCGGCCACACAGACCCCGTCTTTGTGATTGCCACCGATACGGAAGCCAACCGCGTCTACGTGGGAGAAGGCCATAACCACAAAGGCCTCAGCCGCTTCTGCCTCCGGGTAGCGTCCGACGAGATTCACTGGATCCGGGAAGACCTCACCATGGCCGTGGGAGAAATGCGCCGCTACCGTGTCCGCATCCGCTACCGCCAGCCCCTGCAGAGCGCGACGCTCCTCATGCGGGAAAGCGGCCTCTACATTCTTTTCGACGAGCCCCAGCGCGGCATCTCGCCCGGCCAGTTCGCTGTCTGGTACGACGGAGATGAGATGCTGGGCAGCGGCACCATCTGATAAACAACTCGCACAATATGAAAAAACTATTAACCATTCTGACTCTGGTCCTTGCAGCCGCATCGCTTCAGGCAAAAGATTACAAGGTACTCTCCCCCGGCGGAGAACTCAGCGTGACCATCCAGGC
>DGHE01000024.1:4072-4360 GCA_002392525.1 Bacteroidales bacterium UBA3856
TGGGAGAAGAGGTGCTTCTCAAACCCTCTCCCCTTTCCCTCACCCTTGCCGACGGAACCGTCATCGGCGCCGGAACCAAGGTGCGCCGGGCAGTCCGGAAAAGCGTCTCCCAGACGCTTGCCGCCCAGAATTTCAAGCGCGCCCAGGTAGAAGACCGCTACAACGAACTCACCCTTCAGACCCGGGACTTCGACATCATCTTCCGCGTCTATGACGACGGCGCCGCCTACCGCTTCGTCACCAAAAAAGCCGTCACCATCGCCTCCGAACAGGCCGTCTTCAACTTTC
>DGHE01000217.1:0-1824 GCA_002392525.1 Bacteroidales bacterium UBA3856
CAAGGACACCCTTTCCCTGATGGAATCCGTCGGCTTTGACTGGGCCTTCATGTTCGCTTACTCGGACCGTCCGGGCACCCTCGCCAACCGTACCATGAAAGACGACGTTCCGGCCGATGAGAAAAACCGCCGCCTCAACGAAATTATCCAGTTGCAGAACCGCAAGTCGCTGGAGCGCTACCGCGCCCAGATTGGCCGCAAGTTGGAAGTGCTGGTCGAAGGTCCCTCCAAGCGGGACCCGGGCATGCTCTGCGGCCGCGCATCCAACAACATGATGTGCGTATTCCCGGCCGATTGTCGCAGCGCCGGCACATACACGGAGGTAGAGGTGACCGACTGCACCTCCGCCACCCTTATCTGCAAATAGGATTTACTGGTTCTTTTCTCCGAAAGCCAGGTCACCGGCATCTCCCAGACCCGGGATGATGTAGTTGTGGCTGGTGAGTTCTTCGTCGATGGCTGCCACCCAGAGGGTGAAGCGGTTGTCCAGATGCTGAAGCAGCTGGTCTACAGCATAGCGGCTGGAAACCGGGCACACCATGTGTACGTGCTCAGCGCTGCCGCCCTCCTCTTCCAATTTGGCAAGGGTCTGCTCCATGGAAGCGCCTGTAGCCAGCATGGGATCGGCTACGATGAGGATCTTGCCTTCCAGCGGAGGGCAGGTGCAGTAATCGGCGTGAACCTTGAAGTAGTCTCCCTTTCCGAATTTGCGGAACGTGGAGAGGAAGGCGCACTCAGCATGGTCGAAGGCTGTCAAGAGCCCGTTCTGGATGGGAAGTCCAGCCCTGAGGATGGCAGCAATCACCAGCGGAGTATCTACGGTCTGGACCCGGGCCACGCCCAGCGGGGTGGTCACTTCCTTTTCCGAATAGGACAGGGTCTTGGAAATCTCGTACGCGAACAGGATACCCACACGCTCCAGGTTGGTGCGGAATCGCATGCTGTCCTTCTGGATCTGAGCATCCCTTATTTCTGCGATGTAATTACCAAGGAGGGAATTGTTTTCTCCAATGTTGACAAGTTTCATAGCCGGCAGTTTTAGCTTCCAGTTACAAATATAGTATTTTCTCCATTAAACCCCAATGCTTACGGGTGCCCCACGCGCTCTTCGGAAAAGGAGAAGAAAGCGTCATCGGCTATCACCACATGGTCCATCAGGGAGATTTCCACGGCGGAGAGGGCTTTTCGCACCACTTCTGTCTGGTTGACATCGGCCGGCCCGGGAAGCGGAGATCCGGAAGGGTGATTGTGCACGAGGATTACGTAGGAACTCTGTTTTTCGATGGCACGCCGCAGGATTTTCCCAGTATCTACCAGCGTGCTTTCCAAGCTGCCGGAGCAAATCATTTCCCGGCCCAGGAGGAAATTGGCCCGGTTCAGGAACAAGACCCAACACTCCTCGTGATCCAGATTCTTCAGGACCGGAATCATGATTTCATATACCGCCTCGGGGCTATGGATGGAGCGTTTGCTCAGGAAGGCGCTCTCTTCCAGGGCTCTTCGGCCCAATTCCATCGCAGCCGCAATGGTGATGGCACGAACCTCACCAATTCCTTTCTGCGTGATAAGGCGCTCCAGAGGCATGACGGCCAGCAGCGAAAGCTTGCCGCCGGCGCGCACCATTACCTCCTGCGCAATTTCCGTTACGCTTTTGCCGTCCATTCCGCTTCCGATCAGGATGGCAAGAAGTTCCGCATTGGACAAGGCCTTTGCACCCCGCAGGCGCATTTTTTCCCGGGGCCTCTCATCCGGGCACAGATCTTTGATTCGCATGGCGCTTTAAAAGGCTCTCATCCTCCAACGCCACAGGCAAAGATACGCAAT
>DGHE01000217.1:1948-6264 GCA_002392525.1 Bacteroidales bacterium UBA3856
CTGATCTGCCTAAAGAGAAAAAATTAAGGCATTGGTAGACAGTTGGTTATGAGGTATTCGCGAAAGAGGTGTTTATAAATTAGTGGAAAAAAGTGGAAGAGTTTGTAAGAAAATGGAAAAGAATTGTTAACTTTGCAGTCAAGCGTGAAAGTATTTAGTTGTTAATGGTCAGATTTTACGGAACAGCCAACGGAAAAGTAGACGACAAGGGGCGCATCGTGCTCCCTGCCGCCTTCCGTGACGCCATGGTGCGCGGTGGTGCCGAGAATATGACCCTGATTGTCAAGATGAACGTCCAGCAGTGCTGCATAGACCTTTTCCCCGCAGAGGAGTGGGAGCGCCGCAGCGAGAAAGTACTGGACAACATTGATCCCGAACTGAATGCCGGAGACGCTATGTTTTGGACCAAGTACAATGACGGCGTCTCCACCCTGGTTCCGGACGGAAAACTGGGCCGCCTGAGCATCCCGTCAGAGCTGCTTGCGAGTGCAGGTATCACCAAAGAGGTAGTGTTCGGCGGCGTAGGCTACAAGCTCCAGATCTGGAATCCGGAAACCCGTAAAGCCAGCCTCCTTTCCCAGGAGGAATTCAAGCAAACCGCCCTGAGACTATCCGAAAGAAAGTAAGGAGGTCCCAGAGATGCCAGAGTATCATATTCCTGTACTGCTGACGGAAAGCATTTCCGCGCTGGTCACAAATCCCGATGGTATTTATGCCGATGCCACTTTCGGAGGCGGTGGACACACCGCTTCCCTTCTTTCACGCTTAAACGATGGCGGCCGCGTCATCGCCTTCGATCGTGACATCGATGCCATAGCCAGGGCTCCCAAGGACCCCCGGCTCACCCTTATCCATAACAACTTCCGCTTCATCGAGAACTATGCCCGCCACGAGGGCGTCGTGTTTGACGGTATCCTGGCCGACCTGGGCGTATCGAGCCACCAGTTCGACACCGCCGAGCGCGGCTTCAGCTTCCGCTTCGAGGACGCCCCGCTGGACATGCGCATGAACCAGGAAGCCCGGCTCACGGCGGAAGAAGTGGTGAACACCTACAGCGAGGAAGACCTCGAACGCATCCTTCGCCTCTGGGGAGAAGTGGACGGTGCCCGCAACATGGTCCGGCTCATTGCCGATGCCCGCAGCCGTCAGCCCATCCACACCACCGGAGACCTGGACAGCGCGATTGCCCGCATGCTTCCGAAGGGAGCCGAGCACAAAGTGCTGGCCAAAGTATACCAGGCCCTTCGCATCGAGGTGAATCAGGAAATGCGCTCGCTGGAAAAATTCCTGGAAGGTGCCGCCCGGAGCCTGAAGCCCGGCGGACGCCTGGTAGTCATCACCTACCACAGCCTGGAAGACCGTATGGTGAAGAACTTCATCAAGACGGGAAACGTAGATGGCGTTGAGCAGAAAGACCTGTTCGGAAACGTCCAGGCCCCTCTGGCAGCCGTAAACCGCAAGCCCATCCTGCCGGGAGAAAGTGAAATTGCCGGTAACACCCGCGCCCGCAGCGCGAAGCTCCGGATAGCAGAGAGGAGGGACTAGCCATGAATGTTTTCATCACCATCTGGCACACCCTCCGGAACACCCTCAAGGCCATGCGCAACGGCGAATTCCTGTTAAGGATAAGGGCCGACAAATACTATATGCACATCATGTACCTGTTCCTGCTCATGTGGATGACCATCCTCCTGAGCCTGCAGGTAGACAAGACCCTCTCCCGCGTGGGAGACAATAAAGTGGCCTTGGAGAGACTGCGCATCCATCATGCCGAGAAAGAGGCCGCCCTTGTGAAACTGCACAGCGCATCGGCAGCAGAAATCCGCCTCAAGGAATTGGGTTCGCAGGCCGCCCTGCCCCAGGAGCCCGCCACGGTCATTAAAGCGAAATGAGAGAACAGAGCGAAATAAAGGACAACATCCAGAACCGCGACAGAATCCACGTGGTCATGTTCTTCCTATCCCTCATCTTCATGGTGCTGGGAGGCTTTATCCTGGCCTGGATCATCAAGATCCAGACCACCTATACCGTGGATCCCAGCGTCATCGGCCTGTTCCGTCCCGTAGAGCAGAAGCATGTGGAGCAGCCCGTACGCGGGAAAATCCTGGCAACCGACGGACGTCCCCTGGCCATATCGGCACCCCTGTACGACCTGTATATGGACTGCACCGTCCGGAAAAAGGATTATGCCGATGAAGGTAAAGACAGCCTGGAGCGTGCCTGGAAGGCCAAAGCCCGCGAACTGGCCCGTTACCTGAGCGCCGAGTTCAAGGACCGCAGCGCCGACGAGTACGCAGGCATGATCCTTAACGGACGCCAGAAAGGCTCCCGCTACCTGCGACTCCAGCGAAACCTGGACCTGAGCACCATCCAACGTGTAAAAACATTCCCCCTGTTCAAGGAGGGCCCATATACCGGCGGCATTATCGTAAACGAGCACGAGGAACGCATCTACCCCTACGACTCCCTGGCCCGCCGCGTCATCGGCTATGTAAAAGAGAACAACCGCATTGGCCTGGAATCCAGTTTCGATGCCGTTCTGCACGGGACCGAAGGGTATGAGTGGCGCCGCGTCACCGACAACAAGCGCTGGATCCGGGACCTGGATTCCACCTCCGTGAAAGTGGAGGACGGGGCCGATATCCGCACCACCCTCAACATCGATTTCCAGGACATTGCCGACAAAGCCCTCCGGGCCCAGATCAACGCCAACGAAGATATCCGCGCCGGCATCTGTATTATCATGGAGGCCAAAACGGGTGCCATCCGCGCCATGGTCAACCTCTCGCGCGGAGCCACACCCCAGACCGTCCTCTGGGAGCGCGAGAACCTGGCACTTCGCGAAGTGGGCGAACAAGGTTCCGTCATGAAGACCGTTACGCTCCTCTCGGTAGTGGAAGACGGCTTTGTAAAAAGCCTGGAGCAGACCATTCCCACCAACAACGGCCTGGTTCCCAAATACAATCAGGACGTACACATCCTGGACTACCAGCGGGAGACCGGCCGCCGCGCCATCAGCGTGATGCACGGCTTCGAGATATCTTCCAACTACGTATTCGCCTATCTTGCAGAGAACTACTACGGCAAGCAGCCGCAGGAACTCTTTGACCACATCTATTCCTATCGGCTTGGCGAAGCTTTTGACTTTGACATCACCGGCCTTGGAAAACCGGTCGTCAACCGTCCCGGCACCGCCGGATGGAGCGGCACCACACTGGGCACCACCGCCTACGGCTATGGCATCAGCGTAACGCCCCTCCATGTAGCCACCTTCTACAACGGCATCGCCAACAAAGGACGGATGATGAAGCCATACCTGGTGGAAAGCATTGAGAAAGACGGCAAGGTGGTGAAGCAATTTGTGCCATCGGCCCTCAACGAGAGCATTTGCAGCGCCGCCACGGCCGATACCGTCACCCGTGCCCTGCGCGCAGTGGTGAACACCGGAACCGCCACCCGCCTGAAGGGCGCCAAACTCCCCGTGTGCGGGAAAACCGGTACCGCCCGCGTGGTCCTGAGCCCCGAAGAGAGAAAGGGCAGCCGGGACCCCTACCAGGACGCGCTGGGGCGAAGGAAGAACCAGGGAACCTTCGTAGGCTTCTTCCCGGCCGATGCCCCCAAGTACACCATCCTTGTAACGGTGTACTCCTATGCCTCGCACAAGAGCTTCTACGGCGGCACCCTGCCTGCTCTGGCCGTAAGGGAAATTGTAGACAAGATATACGCACTGGACAGTGACTGGCGTCCCGAACT
This sequence comes from Bacteroidales bacterium UBA3856, assembly GCA_002392525.1. The sequence continues at coordinate 5,702 of DGHE01000217.1, forward strand.
TCGCCGCACCGCCCATGTACCCGATATGAAAAAAGAAGAGAAATGAACTGCAGAGAATTTACACGTATTACTGCCGATTCCCGGAAAGTGATTCCCGGGACGCTGTTCGTAGCCGTAAACGGCCACGCCAGCGACGGCCACGACTATATTGCCGATGCCATCAGGAAAGGTGCCACCGGAATCGTTTGCGAGAGGCTGCCGGAAGATGAAGAGATTCTTCGCTGTGCCCAGAATGGCAATGTCCAGATAGAGGTGGTGGACAACAGCCGCAGAGCGCTGGCCCTCCTGGCCGACGAATTCTACGGACACCCTTCCCGCAAACTCAAGTTGGTGGGCATTACCGGCACCAACGGCAAAACCACCACGGTCACCCTGCTCTATAACCTGTTCCGTTCCCTGGGCCACAAGTGCGGCCTGCTCTCCACCATCGCCAACTACGTAGGGGACGAGCGTTTCGAGACAGAGAACACCACCGTAGACCCCGTCACCCTCAACGAGCTCCTCGCCCGCATGGTGGAAGAAGGCTGCGAATACTGCTTCATGGAAGTGAGTTCCATCGGCGT
>DGHE01000217.1:6391-6869 GCA_002392525.1 Bacteroidales bacterium UBA3856
GCCGAGTACCTCCGGTGCAAGAAACTCTTCTTTGACAATCTGCCCAAGGAGGCCATCGCCCTTGTAAACGTGGATGACAGCCACGGCAGCGTAATGGTGCAGAACACGCGCGCCCAGGTAGTCACCTACTCCGTAAAGGGCCTTGCCGACCACACGGCCCGCATCATTGAGCAGAGTTTCGAGGGCATGCAGCTCAAAATAGACGGCATCGAGACCTGGTGCAGGCTCATCGGCGCGCACAACGCCTACAATCTTCTGGCCATCTACAGCGCAGCCGTATGCCTGGGTGCAGACCGCACCGATACGCTGGTGTCCCTGTCCAGCCTGGAAAGCGCACCCGGCCGCCTGGAGAACCTGCGGGGCCCCAAGGGCCTTTCCGTCGTCATAGATTACGCCCATACGCCCGACGCCCTGGAGAATGTACTCACGACACTTCGCTCCATTGCCCCGGAACGCCAGCTCATCTGCCTGTTCGGCT
>DGHE01000013.1 GCA_002392525.1 Bacteroidales bacterium UBA3856
TACGTGGGAGATGTTCCCACGGAGATGTTCAAGCACTTTTTCAAGTCGCTGTCGTCTTCGCTCCAGGCCAATATCTACGTTGAGGCACGCGGTGAGAACAACCACCACCTGGCCGAGGGCATTTACAAGGCTTTTGCCAGGACGTTGAAGCAGGCGGCTGCCCGCAATGTTTTCTCTTATGACTTACCTTCTTCCAAAGGACTGTTATGATAGCGATCATAGATTATGAAGCGGGCAATATCTGCTCGGTAGAGAATGCCCTTTCCCGACTGGGGGCTACATACGAACTCACAGCCTCGCCGGAGCTCATCCGGAAGGCCGACAAAGTGATCCTGCCCGGGGTGGGCAATGCCGCAAAAGCCATGGAGAGCCTGCGGCAGAGCGGCCTCGACGAAGTGATTTGCCAGCTGCGCCAGCCGGTTCTGGGCATCTGCGTGGGCATGCAGCTCATGTGCCGCGGCTCCGAAGAAGGGCCGGTGGAGTGCATGGGGCTCTTTGACACGCGGGTTCGGCGCTTTACGGAAGCGCCCGACGCCAAGGTGCCGCACATGGGCTGGAACAGTATCGGCAATTTGGAGAGCAAACTCTTCAAGGGCCTTTCCGAGGGCAGTTTCGTGTACTTTGTGCACTCCTACTTCCCGGGCCTTTGCACGGACACCATCGCCACCTGCCGGCACGGGTCCGAGCTCTTCAGCGCAGCCCTTCGCTGGGAGAACTTCTATGGCACGCAGTTTCACCCGGAGAAAAGCGGTTCCGTGGGGGCCGCCATCCTCCAGAACTTCCTGGCCTTATGATCAAGATCATTCCTGCTATCGATTTGATAGAGGGCCGATGCGTGCGCCTGACAAAGGGCGACTACGGCCAGAAGAAAGTGTACGACGGCTCGCCGCTTGATGTAGCCCGCCAGTTTGCCGATGCCGGTGTTTCCCGCATCCACCTCGTGGACCTGGACGGGGCCAAGGCGGGGGCTCCTCAAAATTTGAAAGTGCTGGAAGGCATTGCCTCGGCGGTATCCTGTGAGCTGGAGTGGGGCGGGGGCATCGGCTCGTCCGAGGCACTGCAGGCCGTCTTTGACGCCGGCGCCACCCACGCCATCGCGGGAAGCGTGGCGGCCCTGAAGCCTTCGCTTTTCGAAGAGTGGCTGTCCCGCTACGGCGGGCGCGTCATTCTGGGGGCCGATGTCCGGGACGGCCGCATTGCCGTCAAGGGCTGGCTGGAAGAGGCGCCGTTCACGATCGAGGACCTGGTGAAGCGGTTCCTGCCGCTGGGACTCCGGGAGTGTATCGTCACGGATATCTCCCGCGACGGCATGCTTTCCGGGCCTTCGACGGAGCTCTACGCGCGGCTGCAATCGGCCTTCCCAGCCCTTTCCTTCACGGTGTCCGGAGGCATTGCCTCCATGGAGGACATCCGTGCGCTGGACGAAATGGGCCTTGGGAAAGTGATTGTGGGAAAGGCATTTTATGAAGGACGTATTACCTTAAGCGACATTGCATTATGGTCACAAAACGCATAATTCCGTGCCTGGATGTAAAGGACGGTGTGGTGGTGAAAGGCATTAACTTCGAGGGCCTTAAGGAAGTGGGAGACGCCGTCGAGATGGGCGTCCGCTACTCCCGCGAGGGGGCCGACGAACTGGTATATCTGGACATCAGCGCCACCCGGGAAGGACGGCGCACGTTTGCAGACCTTGTCCGGCGCATCGCCCTCGGGATTGACATTCCGTTTACCGTGGGCGGGGGCATCGGCTCGGTGGAAGACGCGGCCCGTCTCCTGGATGCCGGTGCCGACAAAGTGACGGTGAACAGCGCCGCGCTGGCGAATCCTTTGCTCATCGGCGAGATTGCGTCCCGCTACGGCAGCCAGTTCGTGGTGGTGGCCATCGACGCCAAGTGTGTGGAGGGCCGATGGATGTGCACCACCCATGGCGGCAGTAAGTTTACAGACCGGGAGCTCTTTGACTGGGCCCGGGAGGCGCAGGCGCGCGGTGCCGGAGAGATCCTGTTCACGTCCATGGACCATGACGGAACCAGGGCCGGCTATGCCTGCGACGTGTATGCCCGCCTGGCCTCTGAGCTCTCCGTGCCGGTGATTGCTTCCGGTGGTGCGGGGTCGGTGCAGGACATCGTGGACGTTTTAACGGTTGGCAAGGCCGATGCCGCCCTCGCCGCCAGCATCTTCCATTACGGAGAGATTCCCATTCCGGCCTTGAAAAAGGCTTTGTATGATGCTTCCATTCCTGTAAGAATATGATTTTCGAAGATTTTGATTTGAGTAAGAACGCCGACGGACTTCTGCCGGTAATCGTCCAGGACGACACCACCCTCAAGGTACTCATGCTGGGCTATATGAACAAGGAGGCTTTTGAAAAGACGGCTTCTTCCGGCCTGGTAACGTTCTGGTCCCGCGGCCGGCAGTGCCTCTGGACCAAGGGCGAGACCAGCGGGAACTACCTGCACGTGGTGTCCATGCTCAAGGACTGCGATGCCGACACGCTTCTTGTGCGCGCCCGTCCCGACGGCCCCACCTGCCACCGCGGCACGCCCTCCTGTTTTGACACCGATGTGGATGAGGGCTTTGTCCGCACCCTGGCTTCTGTGATACGCGGCCGCCACGAGGCCATGCCCGAAGGCTCCTACACCACCAAGCTCTTTATCAAAGGTCCCAAAGCCATTGGCAAGAAGGTAGTGGAAGAAGCCGGCGAAACGGTTATTGAGGCCGTAGACGGCAATCGCTCCCGCTTCATCTACGAGGCCTCCGACCTCATCTACCACTTCCTGGTGCTCCTCGAAAGCCAGGGTGTGAGCGTCTCCGAGCTCGAGCGCGAACTCGCCGCAAGGCACCGGTAGCGCGAGGGTAGCGCGCCGGGGGCGAGGGGGGCGTTTGGAGCGCGCCGGGGGCGTGCCGGAGGGCGAGCCTGGCGCAGGTTCCAGCCTCATCGGCGCAGGTTCCGGCCTCATCGGCGCAGGTTCCGGGCTCAACGGCGCAGGTTCCAGTCCCATCGGCGCAGGTTCCGGGCTCAACGGCGCAGGTTCCGGGCTCAACGGCGCAGGTTCCGCATCGGCCGTGGCGCTTAACTCACTTATTACCAATACGTTAGCACAACTGACGGGTATCAAAAACGCACCCGTCAGTTGTGCTAATTAGTTCATTACCAACCACTTAAGCGCCACGAGAAATCACTGTGCGGCATTGAAGAAATACCCTTCCAGTTCCGAATCGCTCTGGCCCGGTACGTGAGGACG
>DGHE01000186.1 GCA_002392525.1 Bacteroidales bacterium UBA3856
TCGACCACTCGGCCACACCTCCAAAGGGAATGCAAAGATAGCGAAAATTTTTGCATTTCATTTCGGAATTTGTATTTTTGTGGGACGTATGCGTAAGTTATTGATGCTCATTAGCCTTTTGCTGCTTGGATGGGCGGCAATGGCGCAGACAGATACCCTGCGGCTGGGCTATACCGCGCAGGGTAAGGTGGTGGACGCAGCCTCGGGGCGTGCCCTGGAATCGGTCCATGTCTCCATACCGGGCCGTTATCAGGCTACGGTTACCAATGCAGACGGTGTCTTTGTCCTCAAAAGCGACCGGCCCATCGCCGAGGTCCGCTGCTCCTATCTGGGCTATCGTACCCGTCTGGTGAAGGCCGATGTCGGAATGCGTATCGCCCTTGAGAGGGAAGATCTTCGCCTCAGCGGGGCCAGTATCATCTCCGGAGACCCGCGCGCCATCGTGGAATCGGCGGCCGCCAACATCCGGGACTATTACTGCAGGGAGCCGCAGCTGCTGGAGTGCTTTTACCGCGAAACGCTGAGAAAGCGCAGCCGCTACACTTACGTGGCGGAGGCTGTGGCGCGGCTGTACAAATCGGCATACACCGGTTTCATTCAAAGCGACGCCGCCGCGCTGGAGAAGAGCCGCGTGCTCATGAGCCAGCGCCGCTCCGACACCCTCAGCGTCAAGACGCAGGGCGGTCCCACCATGGCTCTCAGCATGGATCTTGTCAAGAATTCCCAGGTGCTGTTCGATCCGGAAGAGATGAACCTCTACGGCTATGAGATGCTGCAGCCCGCCTATATCGGAGACCGTCTGCAATTTGTCGTGCACATGTACCCCCTTGCCGTTACGGACTACGCCCTGTACGACTGCGTCCTGTACATAGACCGTGAGCGCCTTACCTTCACGCGCATCGAGGCTTCGCTGGACATGCATGACAAGAGCAAGGCTACCCGCCAGATGCTGGTTTCCAAGCCGCTGTCGCTGCGCTTCTATCCGGAAGAGTGCTCGGTCGTGCTCAATTACAAGCTGGAAGAGGACCACACCCGCCTGGAATACTGCCGCACCACCATGCGGTTTGCCTGCGACTGGCGCAAGCGCCTGTTCCGTACCCACTATACGGCCGTGAACGAACTGGTGGTGACCGATGTACGGGATAACCCCCAGCCCATCCGCCGGCAGGAGCGCTTCCGGACGGTCGACTTCCTGCCGGACCAGGCCGCCCATTTCTTCGACCCCGATTTCTGGCAGGACTATAACATCATTGAACCTTCCGAAAGTCTGGAGAATGCCGTTGCCCGGCTCAGAAAAAGTAAGTAATTGTGGCGAAGAGCATTGTGTGTTTTTGTCAGAATTGATTTTTTTCGTATTTTTGACAGATAATGTGATAATTATTTTGAACTTATACAATGGCAGTTAAAATTCTCAGCGTCGACGACGAAACCGATCTTGAAGTCCTGTTAACGCAGTACTTCCGCAGAAGAATCAGAAAAGGCGAATACGAGTTCTTCTTCGCGCACAATGGACTGGAAGCCCTTCAGGTGCTCCTGAAGCATCCGGACATTGCCATTATCCTGTCGGATATCAATATGCCTGAGATGGATGGCCTCACGCTCCTGACCAAAATCAACGAGATGCGCAACCCTTCTCTCAAGTGCATCATGGTCAGCGCATACGGAGACATGGAGAACATCCGTCACGCCATGAACAACGGCGCCTTCGACTTTGCCACCAAACCCATCGACCTGGACGACCTCCAGCTCACCATTGACAAGGCCGTGGAGCAGATCGAGTACATCAGAAGCGCCCAGGCAGAGCACAACCAGCTGCTGGACATCCAGACAGACCTTACCGTGGCCCGTGAGATCCAGCACGCCATCCTGCCCCGTACGTTCAGGCTCAAGATGGATGATGCCGACAAGGTGGATATCTGCGCCAGCATGCTGGCCGCCAAGGACGTGGGAGGAGATTTCTATGACTTCTTCCCCATTGACGACCACCGGATTGGCTTTACCATTGCCGATGTGAGCGGAAAAGGTGTCCCCGCAGCTATCTTCATGGCCGTGAGCCGGACGCTCATCAAAGCTACAGGCCTGCGGGACCTGCCCTCGCACGAGTGTGTGGCAACCGTCAACGATATCCTGTGCGGAGAAAGCGTGGAATCCATGTTCGTTACGGTGTTCTACGGCATCTACGACCTCAAGACCGGCACGATCGAATTTACCAACGCCGGCCATAATCCTCCGTTCCTTATGCACGCGGACGGTTCCGTCGAGCAGCTGAAGACAGAAAGCAATCTGGTGCTGGGCGCCATGGAAGGCCTTTCTTTCAAGAGCGAATCCCTGCAGCTAAATCCCGGAGACGCACTTGTCCTCTATACGGACGGCGTTACGGAGGCCGAGAACAAAGACCACGACCAGTTTGGAGAGTCCCGTCTCCAGGAAACGCTGTCCCGGATGCAGGGCGCCGAGAGCCGCCAGATTGTGGATACGGTCAATGCCAAAGTGAAGGAGTTCGCCGACGGTGCACCCCAGAGCGATGATATTACACAATTAGTTATCCGCAGAAAGTGAAAATCCGTACAGACATACTGTATGCCCTGATCGCGCTGGCCGTCCTTGTCGGCGTGGGCGCCGCCGCATACAGTATCGGCTACAACCGGTCCAAGGCTCAGCTGGCCTCCCTGCGGGAAGAAATGGACCGCCTGGAGGAAGCCGGAAAAGAGGCTGCCATCGTCAAGCG
>DGHE01000049.1:0-1596 GCA_002392525.1 Bacteroidales bacterium UBA3856
AGAACAATTAAAGCAGCACGTAGGCGATAAACGCCGAAACGGCCAAATATACCACGCCAAGGAAGAGAGGATAGTTGAAAGCATCCTCTCTTTTTTGTCGCCTGTCCTTGCGGTAGGCATCGTAGGTCTGCTTGTTCTGCCGGGGCAGGCCCCGCTTGACGGTGTAGCCGGCGATGTCAAAATCCCCGTGGAGGATGAGGGCATAGACCACCCCGGCGATGAGCAGGATACAGCCGATGATGGTGAGCACGTCGGAGAAGACCAGAAGCTTGTGCTGCTCCGCGGTCACGGCCTTGGCCACAGGGTAGCCCAGGGTGACGAGCAGGTGGGTGAGCAGCACCGTCCATTTTATGTTTTTGAAGCGTTTGAGCATATTTTTTTCGGAATCTCCCCTTTTCTACCGCCATGCTATCACGGATGCGGGGTTCCGTCAACCGTCGATACCGGATAACGAAAAACTGCATGAAAAGCGAAAAACCTGCATAATAACAAAAAATAAAGCGAAAAAACGACGGAACGCCGCAAAAAGATACAGTATTCCGACAGTATATGGTTTGACAACGGCATGAACCGATGATATAATTAAACACAGTTCATGTAGGAGTCAAACTTTCGCCATAATTTTGAAACAATTCCGGCGAGGGGGAAAACGGCCGCATGAAAGGGCGTCGTTCGTAAACAGACTGTAAGCACTCAATTTCTCAATTGGAGAAAAATAAACATAGGAGGAACAATGATGAAAAAGACATTAGCGATCCTGCTGGCACTGGTCATGGTGCTCGGCCTGGTTGTGGCTTGCGCAAAGCCCGCAACCGAGCAGCCCAAGACGGAAGAAGCCCCCAAGGCTGAAGCCGCCGCACCGGCCGCCGAGGAAAAGAAGGAAGAGGCTCCCGCAGCCGCTCCCGAGACCAAGGCCGAAGAGCCCGAGACCAAGGCCGAAGAGCCCGAAGCCACGGCTGAGCCCGAGCCCGAGACGCCCTGGGACGGTGCTTACCTCGACAAGGAAGACTACAAGGCCTACACCAAGAACGACCTGGATGTGGTCATCGCCGCCATCGAGGATCAGCTGGAGGATGACACCTACGCTGCTGTGAAGGCTGCCAAGGAAGCTGCCGATGCCGCCATCGACGAGGCTGACACGCTGGCTGAAGTCCGTGCCGCCTATGAAGCCGGCTTCAAGGCCATCGCGGAAGCGATCCCCCTGGCTGACGGTCTGTACACCTTCAAGAAGGAAAGCAATGCCGAGCGCACCAACGTCCTGGGCATCCTGGAGCGGTTCGCTGTCACCACGGGCATCACCGGTATCTCCCTGTTTGAGAACGGCGGCTACGTGATGTACAACCCCCGCGTGACGCTGGGCACCGAGAACTACATCGTGGGCTACGGCTTCGGTATCCTGGCCGAGGGCGCCATCACCGCGGATCTGGAGTACGAGACCAACGAAGCTTGGAAGCGCTACTACCACATCTCCGAGGCGGAGGATCCCGGCACGCTGAACTACTACAACGACCAGGGTTCCCAGGTCGGCGATCTGTTCGGCTATCAGGCTGCCAGCTTCTACACCAACTTCATGAACGAGACCAAGGACGGCTACGA
>DGHE01000049.1:1703-4433 GCA_002392525.1 Bacteroidales bacterium UBA3856
GGCGACGGCATGGCCACCACCTGGCGGTTCGAAGTCCGCACGGGTGCCGACGGCCTCAAGTACACCACCGGCTCCGAGATGGAAGATCGCGCTGCCTTCAACAACCGTGAGGTTGCCCTGGAAGACTATGTGACTCCCTTCAAGATGCTGCTGACCCAGTCCAACGCCCTGTATCGCGGCTCCGAGCTGGCCAACACCAAGTCCGGCGCTTTCGCGGGCGCGAAGGAATACTACAACGGCACCGCCGATGGTCCCAACGACGAGCTGTGGGCCAACGTGGGCCTGAAGGCCTATGAAGAGAACGGCAAGAACTACTTCGAAGTGACCTTCACCGAGGAGCAGACCCAGTTCTACTGCATGTACTACATCGCTTCCTCGCTGTACATGCCCCTGCCCCAGGAGTTCATCGATCTGGTCACCGTCCAGAACATCTTCGGCTACAACAACGACAAGACCCAGACCCCCATGGACAACGCGATCACCGTGGGCCCCTACTATGTGGAGCGCTACGATCAGGATCAGCAGATTGTCTATAAGAAGAACCCCAACTACGTCTACGCTGACACCAAGTATGCCATCGAAGGCATCCATGACAAGATCTTCACCGCTTCTCGCGAGGACACCTCCGCTGTTCTCAACGAGTTCCTGGCCGGTCACTTCGATGCTTCCGGCATCCCCCAGGAGTACCTGAGCGAGTATCGGAACGATCCTCGGACCCGTTCCACCACCGGTAACTCCAACTTCAAGCTGAACGTGAACGCCACCAACGCCGAGACCTGGGAATACCTGTTCGGCGAGGAGGGCGTGGTCACCCAGACCCCCAAAGATTCCTATTGGGAGCTGAAGCCCGCCCTTGGCAACCACCACTTCGTGCAGGCTCTGAGCTATTCCATCGACCGGTTGACCTTCGCCAACGCGCGTGGTTCCATCCCCTCCGTGGATTACCTGGCCTCCAACTACATGTCCGATCCTGAGAACGGTCTGTCCTACGCCACCACCGAGGCCCACAAGAAGGCCGTGGAGACCCTGCTTGAGGACACCGACGGCTACGGCTACAGCCTGGAGCTGGCCCGCGACTACTTCCGCATGGCTCTCACCGAGCTGGAAGCTGACGGCGCCTACACCCCCGGCACCAAGGAGAACCCCACGGTGATCCACATCGAGATCGCCTGGATGTATCCCACTCACGAGGAGAACTACCACAACGAGATCAAGAACTTCATGGAGACGGCCTTCAACGACGAGAGCGTCTGCGGCGGTGTCTACCAGCTGTCCGTTGATTTCTGGGTGGGCAATGCCTGGTCCGACGTGTACTACAACAAGATGATGGTCGGTCAGTTCGACATCGGCTTCGGTTCCATCTCCGGCAACAGCCTGGATCCCATCGGCTTCGTGTCCGTGCTGTCCTCCGATCAGGACATCTCCGGCAGCTTCACGCTGAACTGGGGTGTTGACACCAACGATCCCGAGGTGTACCCCATCGTCTACAAGAACATGCGCTGGTCCTTCGACGGTCTGTATAACTCCGTCAACTCCAAGGGCATTGTGTCCGCCGGTAAGAACGAGCCCATCGCCAAGTTCAATTACACGCCCATCGTGAAGAACGACGACGGTTCCTACACCGGCTCCATGGAGATCACCACCACCCTGCCCGATCTCACCACCATCACGCCCACCAAGGTTGCCTGCTGCGAATATGAGCGGTACTACAACGGCGACGGTGAGTATGCGGAGACCGAGGTGGAGTTCACCACCGAGGATAAGGGCAACGGCGTCATCGTCGTGACCTTCACCGTGCCCGCTGATGTGGCTGCGGATTATGCCACCGGCAGCGGCACTTCCGAGGCTCCCACCGGTTATACCGGCTTCGACTTCTACTATGATCAGGTCTTCGACGGCGCCGCGAGCTCTGGCCTCTACTACTCCGTCGGTGAGGATCATTTTGAGGTTCCTGCTGCGGAATAACTGAACAATAGCTGACTTGCGCGCAGGCGATGGGGCCATTCGGCCCCATCGCCTGTCGGTAAAAAAGCGTTTAAGGGGGATGTCTATGGGAAAATATGTCCTAAAGCGAATTGGGCTTGCCTTTCTCACCACATTCATCATATTATCGCTCACCTTCATTCTGGTGAAGCTGCTTCCATTTGAGCGCCCCATCGGCGGCACTCAGCAACAGATCGCCTACTTCGATAAGCAGACCCACCTGGGGTATGTGTACCGCTTCGAAAAGGAGATGCCCAAATACGGCCAGCTGCTGTATAAGTCTCCGGCGGAGAAGGGGCGCTCTTTCTATTATTATCAGGTGCCTGTTTTGGAGCAGTATGTGAACTGGCTCAAGAACGTGGTCCTTCATTGGGATTGGGGCTACAGCAAGACCTTCCAGCCCAACGTGGCCGCGTCGGTCATCATCATGTCCCGCATCTGGTACTCCGTCCGCTTGAATATTATTTCGGTGATCGTCTCCGTGCCCATCGGCATCCTGCTGGGCATCTGGGCCGCTTTGAAGAAAAATAGCCTGACCGACCATACCATCTCCACCATGGTCATGGTCTTCATCTCGATCCCGAGTTTCGTTTTGATTTCCTTCGTGCTTCGTATCTTCAGCTACGGCCTGGACTGGCTGCCGTCCACCTGGCCGCCGGACACCGCGTCCACAGCCGTGAAGATCAAGGGATACATCATCCCCGTGTTCTGCCTCTCCTTCGGCTCCATCTGCGGCTATTGCCGCTT
>DGHE01000049.1:4497-6887 GCA_002392525.1 Bacteroidales bacterium UBA3856
GCGGAGCTGTGCGAGGTCATCGAGAGCGACTATCTGCTGCTGGCCCGGACCAAGGGCCTGACCCGGCGGCAGGCCATCGTCCGCCACGCGCTGAAAAACGCCATGGTGCCCATCTTCCCCTCCATTCTGGCGGAGTTCATCGGCATCCTGGGCGGCTCCATGATCCTGGAATCCCTCTACGGCATCCCGGGCATCGGCAAGCTCTTCGTTCTGTCCCTGAATTATAAGGATTACGATATATTGTTTGTGGACATGGCCATCTTCACCACCATCAGCCTGCTGGCGGGCGTGGTGCTGGACCTGAGCTACGGGTTCATTGACCCGCGTATCAGAATGGGGGCGAAGAAGTAATGGAAGAGAAACGGTATATCGATTTTAAGCCCGATGATTTTACCCTGGTCCAGCAGAACGTGCGCATCACGGACAAGAAGCTGGACACCAAGCCCACCACCTTCATGAAGGACGCGTTCCGCCGGTTCTGCAAGAACAAGTCCTCCGTGGCCGGCGCCATCATCCTGGCCATCCTCATCGTGCTGACCATTTTGGTTCCCTGGCTCTCCCCGCACAACATCACCAACGTGCGCACCTCCGAAAAGTTCCTGGCGCCCAAGCTCTTTGAGGCGGGCACCGGCTACTGGGACGGCACCCGCAAGGGCGAGCACGTGGTCTATGACGCGGTGAACCAGGTGCCCGCGCTGTCCGATAAGTACAGCGTGGCCTCCATCCAGCAGTCCCTCATCTCGCTGACCATTGAGCCCGACCACACCTTCATCGACAGCGCCAGCCCCTACGGCACCGGCGGTTACATCGTGGTGGCCACGGATGCGGCGGTGGCGGATAAGGACGTGTTTATGAGTTCCAAGCCCATCTCCTTCACGGACAAGGGCGCCTACATGCTGGACATCGTCCTGGGCGACGAGGAGAACGTGAACGCCTCCAAGCTGGGCGAATACTGCGTGTACCTGAAGGCCGGGGAGCGGCCCGAGGACAAGATCATGGTCCGGGATTTCTCTCGGGATTACAGCCCCATCTCCTTCAATATCAGCCAGGCCATGAAGGACGCCGGCATGAGCTCCTTCACGGGCCAGGTGGTCTTTGAGGTGCGCTCCACCACGGACGCCTTCCGGTATATTTTGGTGGAGAGCGTGAAGCTGTCCGGCGGCGAGCGAGCCAAGAATCTGGACGATCTGGCCGCGGTCTCCTTCGACAATGCCACCGTCATGATCAACAACGCCGATAAGAACGATCTGGGTTACTGGGCCTGCTCCGGACGCAAGGGCATCCACAACTCCGAGATCTTCTACTGCGACTATGTGATCGACACCTACATGCTGGTCTACGGCGACGCGGATCTGGTCACCTATTCCGCCACGGAGCTCAACGGCTGGATCGACAAGGGCTGGTGCTCCTACGACTACACCGTGGGGCCGGAGTCCTTCGTGCGCCTTTCCGACGAGTGCCCGGTGGACACGGTGGAGAGCCAAACCGTGCTCAAGGTCACCAAGAAGCTCAGCAGCATCACCGCCCGGGGCTGGAACTATCGGAAGATGGGCTATAAGGAAATGCCCAAGTTCCTCTTCGGCACCGACGCCTCCGGCTTCGATCTGTGGAAGCGGGCCTTCGCGGGCTTACGGACCTCCCTTATCCTGGGCGTGTGCACGGCGGCCTTCTGCTTTGCCTTCGGCTTGGTCTGGGGCGCCATCTCCGGCTACTTCGGCGGCAACGTGGACCTGTTCATGGAGCGGTTCTGCGAGATCCTCAGCGGCGTGCCTTGGATCGTGGTCATGACGCTGTTCATCCTGCATTTGGGCAACAACATCTTAACCTTCTTCCTGGCTCTGTGTATGACCGGGTGGATGGGCACCGCGGCGCGGACCCGTACCCAGTTCTACCGGTTTAAGGGCCGTGAATACGTGCTGGCTTCCCGGACCCTGGGCTCCTCGGATATCCGCTTGATCTTCAAGCACATCCTGCCCAACTCCATGGGCACCATCATCACGGCCAGCGTGTTCATGATCACCAGCGTCATCTTCTCCGAAGCCACCCTGGCCTACCTGAATCTGGGCCTGCAGGGCGTGCAGTCCTTCGGCGTGATGATGGCGGGCAACCAGCAGTACCTGGGCCTGTACCCGAATCTGGTCATCTTCCCGGCGGTCATCCTGGCCCTCATGGAGATCTCCTTCAACCTGTTCGGCAACGGGCTGCGGGACGCCATTAACCCGTCTTTGAAAGGAAGTGATTAAGATGGCAGAGAAGAAAGAAAAGGTATTGTCCGTCAATAATCTCGTCATCAACTTCAAGACGGACAACGGCATCCTCAAAGCCGTGCGGAACGTGTCCTTCGACCTGTATCAGGGCGAAACGCTGTGCATCGTGGGCGAGAGCGGCTC
>DGHE01000106.1 GCA_002392525.1 Bacteroidales bacterium UBA3856
CGATGTTGCGGTATTTGAGCTTGGCAATAATATACTGGATGTCTTCCACGGCGATGGGGTCTACTCCGGCGAAGGGCTCGTCCAGCAGGATGAACTTGGGGTCTACGGCAAGGGCACGGGCAATCTCGCAGCGGCGGCGCTCACCACCGCTGAGCTGGATGCCCAGGGATTTGCGCACCTTGGAAAGGTTGAACTCGTCGATGAGCTGCTCCATGCGCGCCACGCGCTGCTCCTTGGTCATGTCCTTCGTGCTCCGGGACACTTCCATCACGGAAAGGATATTGTCTTCCACGCTCATCCTACGGAACACGGATGCTTCCTGCGGCAAGTAGCCGATACCCTTCTGGGCACGCTGATACATGGGCAGGTTAGTCACCTCCACGGTGCTGCCGTCGTCGTAGTCCAGGAAAATCTGGCCGCCGTTGGGTTTGACCTGACCGGTAATCATATAGAAGCTGGTGGTTTTACCGGCGCCGTTGGGGCCCAGGAATCCCACAATCTCTCCCTGCTGCACTTCCATGGAAACGCCCTTCACGACCGTGCGGACGCCGTATTTTTTCACCAGTTTTTCTGCCCTTAATTTCATACGCTTTACTTTGTATCAAGTCCCATGGCGGCGACAAATTCGCGCACCGCGGGTTCTTTGTCCATTAAATCCTTGGCCTTTTCCTCCGGCATATAGGGAACTTTCTCCACTTCTTCCATGGGCATGACCGACACTTCTACATTGATGCGGCTGCAGCTGGTGAGCTCACGGAGCTTGTTTTCCAGCTCACGCAGCATCTTTTCCACAATCCACTGCCGCTGGGACTCGTTGGTCACGAAGAACTCCACTACCTTGAGGTTGTTTTCCTCCCTCACCTCCACTTTTCCGCTCTGCAGCATGCTGGCAAGGCGCGGCTTGGAACCGTACTGGCCCGCCATCTCCTTCCACTTGAGAACGAGGACTTCGTCCTCCGGAAGAGCCGATGTCTCTACGGCCGATGCCACCTGTTCCACCTCCTTGGGCTTTTCTTCCATGATGGCACTCATGGAGAGGGCCGACCCGGTCTTGGCGGCACGGCGCCGCGCGGGGGCGGCTGGGGCCGGAGCCGGAGCGGGAGCGGCAACAGGAGCCGGAGTGACTACAGGGGCAGGAGCTGCTGCGGGGGCCGCCACAGGGGCCGCTACAGGCTTATCGGAGGGCTTACCCATAATGTAGCTGAGCTTCATGAGGGCGAACTCGATATGCAGGCGGGGATTCACGGCTGCCTTGTAACCGGTTTCGCAGGAAGTCGTGATGCTCAGGGCCTCAAACAGGAACTGATTGGAGCACTTGGCTGCCTGGGCGGCGTATTCTGCCTTGAGGGAGTCCGGGAGTTCCAGAAGGGGCTCCAGACCGCCGGTCTTGGCTACTACGAGGTTCCGAAGATGCGTGGAGAGGGAACCCACAAAGTGAAGCGCATTGAAGCCCTTGGCCAGAATCTTATCGAAGGTAAGGAACGCGCTGGCATAGTCTCCCGTGAGGAAATTCTCTACCAGGGAGAAGCAGAACTCGTAGTCCAGTACATTGAGGTTCCGGATTACGTCTTCATATTTGACGTCCTTGCCGCAGAAGGCCACCGTCTGGTCAAAGATGGTGAGGGCGTCACGCATGGCACCATCGGCCTTGGAAGCAATGACATGGAGGGATTTGTCGTCTATGGTAATGCCTTCCTTGGCTGCAATGCCCTGGAGGTTCCGCACCATGTCCGGGATAGAGATGCGGTTGAAGTCGTAGGTTTGGCATCGGCTGAGGATGGTGGGAAGGATCTTGTGTTTCTCCGTGGTGGCCAGGATGAAGATAGCGTGTGCCGGGGGTTCTTCCAGGGTTTTGAGGAAGGCGTTGAAGGCGGCCTGCGAGAGCATGTGCACCTCATCGATGATATACACGCTGTACTTCCCTACCTGGGGCGGCACCTGTACCTGCTCCATGAGTGTCTTGATATCCTCCACGCTGTTGTTGGAAGCGGCATCCAGTTCATGGATGCAGTAGCTGCGGCCTTCCTGGAACGATACGCAGGACTCGCACTCGCCGCAGGGCTCCATTTCGGGGCCCGGGTTGGCGCAGTTGATCATCTTGGCAAAGATACGGGCCGTAGTGGTTTTACCCACGCCGCGCGGACCGCAAAACAGATACGCATGTGCAAGCTGCCCCCTCCGGATGGAATTGGACAGCGTGCGTGCGATGGTATCCTGGCCGATGAGCGTTTCGAAGGAGTCCGGCCTGTACTTCCTGGCAGATACGATATAGTCACTCATAGACTACAAAGATACAAAAAAAATCACTGTTTCTCCGGGAGCGCCATTCTTCATTCCGCGCCCGTTTCACACAGCATTGAGCCCTCCCGGAGACGTATAGCAATCACTGCTTCTTTTTGGGCCCTTTCTTCTTCCTGGGAGCATAGCCCGATACCACTTGCTTTGTCTTTATCTCTATTTGAGAGGCGGGGTCCAGTCCCGGATCATTAAGAACACCCGGAGAATTTATAACACTCTGAAAGTCCAGAACATGCCCCAGCAAATCAATCTGGAGCGCTGCTTCGAGTTTGGCCATAGTCTCAAGAGTCATGTTGACGCGTCCGTTCAGAAGGACAGAAACATGTTGCTGCGAACAATCCATTGCCTCTGCGAGTTGCTTTTGTGTCATCCCCAATTCTGCCATTCGTTTCCTTACCAGAATAGCAATGGCATAGGAATACTTGAGCCACAGCCAATTATCCCTGTTGTATTGTGCAAACTCTCGCCACTTGGACGGTGTTTCACTTTGATGGTTTTTCATGAAATCTATTGCATCCATCATCATTCGTTATTAAACAATTCTTTGGCGCCAGAATAATCAGCAACGCCTTGCTCTATCAAATAATTCCTTACTTCCTCCAGCCTGTTCAGCTCACGGATTGTGTGCTCCCTTTCCTTCATAGTACGGGTTAGTTTAATTGCCCCACCTGTTATGAGAAAAGCACTATCATCCAGTTTTATCGCATACAGCCTAAGCCAGGATGCATGATTCGACTGTCGAAAGCCCTTTGCTTTTTCCTTACCCAACACCATTTCTGTTGACCTATAGTTCTCCAAAGGCCTAAAAAGTGAATTTAAGTCCCTCTCTGGAGAGAGATCCAGAATGACACTATGAAGTTGAATAGCATCTGAGATGGTGTCAAATATTGCTTGATCCAAATCGGTGATATGAAAGTAACTGCTCAAGTCACCTGCATGAGAAACGAAGAACTCACGAAGCCAGTTATAGTCTACCCAGTTATGCAACGAATGATAAAGAATAATATCATCCATTCCATCATAACGGACAGCCCAAAGCCTTTCGTCTTCTGTAATCTTATCGAATCTCATACTTACAAAGATAATACAATTTTTAGAATGTACAAATTTTAATTTGTGTTTACACGACGTTTTGCATGGCAATGAGCCCTCTTGCAAACCTATAACGCGAAAAAGTCCCAAAAGTGCGTTACACGTCCTCCTCAACCGGGACCTGTAACGCACTTTCCCGGGAAAAACGCGTTATACGTCTGCGGGAAAGGCCATACGACATAAGAAATCAAAAAAGAAGCGCCCCGGAAAGAGGACGCTTCAATTAGAAGATAGAGTTCTGATTACTTCTTCAAAGAAATGCTTTTCTTGGCAGCCTGTTTTTCTTTCACAACAGGTTTCAGATTATCAGCGATGGAGAAGCTCGTAGGAACTGCCTCATAATGTTCAATTGCGGTCTTGCCGACACTGTTCGGGACAGAAGTGGGCTCGCCAACAACTCTCTTCCATGTTCCAGGCAGGAAGTTGAAAGGAGTCACTCGATTATTATTCTGTGTGAAGAAAATAACTGCAATAGAACAAAGCCCCGGTCCATTCACATTATAAGTGGTACCTTCAACCTTTGCTTCATTATCAGAAGAAAGTGATGCAGTAAACAACTTGCTACCAGCAGAAATGCCAATACCATAATAACCAGGATCATATCCGGAGTCGGGGCCCAGATAAATGTTACCGGTGAGAAGGCAATTCAGAGTGGTCTTCTCAGCAAGAACAGACAAGCTATTGTCTTCTTCACTGAAGTAACCTGTAATGGGGAATGTACCGAACTGTGCACCGTACTGATCGGTAGTATTGCACAGGTTTTCGACTGAATAACTCGCACCGGCTACCTTCTCTTTAATCGAGACAACTGCCATCAAAGAATCGGCAACATTAACACCGGTAGTATAGAAGCCCCAATCGCCAAGCCACTTGTTGTATTCCTCGGAGACCTTAATCTCCTCGAGTGTACTAGGAAGCGATACAATAGAGCCGTTGGTCAGCATATAGCCTTTATATTGACCAGAGGTAATAATCTCCGTGTATGCAAATCCAACGAGAGACCCGGACCTATACTTATTCTCGAAGGAACCAGGAACCAGATCGATGGTTCCATCGGGCAACTTAGCACCAGTGAAAATACGAGTAGGTTCGTCAGCATCTACAGGATAATTCGTCTCAGAAGGATAACTAGCGCTATAATAGTAGAATCCTGAGAGATAATAATCCAGAGGACCGTACGTGGTATGATTGCCCGTATTCTCGAGTTTCTGCTCATCAACATACATAACACCGGCCTCGCTATCGTAGTATGCTAGAGCGGCGCCATACTTTTCAACACCAGGAGCAGAGAAGTAATAGGAAACACCCTCTTCGTTCTGGGTAATTTCCACAAGTTCTCCACCTGCATTCCACTTGCCCAGGAAATCAGAATAGTCAGCATGCACATGCGGATCTACCTTCTCGAATTCGACATAGGCATATTTTCCGCTGACAAAACCATCCTCATTCAAGCCAACGGCCAAGGCGACATACTCACCATAGTCAAGCCTGTCACTCTCGAATTCATAACTATCCTTTGTAGCGTCATCATCAATCGTATCGCGGTAATAGTAGAACCAGTACTGAACAATTTCAGAGATAGAGAGTGAGTTGGCAATTACAGCATCTTCAAGAGTTCCTTCGATCTTTGACTTAGAAATAATGATAAGCTTGTAATTGAAATAATAATCGTCAGAACCGGCAGCAACCGTATTTTTAACAATGTCAGAGCCATTCACTTCACCTTCGTAGCTGAGGGTCCAGTTGGCATTGGGAGCGAAAGTAACTTCCTCGACCGAATTGACAATGAAATCGACATAGGAATCCTCCGTGAATTCATCATTCTCATCATAACCCACATAAGAGCCAACGGTATAACCCTTAGCAGTGACATACTTGCCCACAAGAGGTTCGAGGTCAAGAGTCAGAGGAGTCTCAAAAGCAATATTCGGGAAAGAAGTCGAATAGTTGGCAACATCCAGATAGTAACCAGCATCGCCTTTCTTCAGGAGGCCGGTGACACCGGAATTGATGGACTGGTAAGCGGAATTGCCGGAATGGTAAGTATAGTGATAACGCATCGGATACACGGAGAGATCGGGAATCTCACCCTGATAATCGTCATCCACTACTTCGCCCTTGCTGGCATCAACATACGTGACGACCGTCTTTTCATTGGTCTGCTTTACACCCTTGAAGCTAACCAGATCGCCACGTTCTACAGCGGGGTTCACACCAAGGTACACATAGATATAGCCACCGTTCTCGTCGGCGACAAGAACGCCTTCCTTGGAAGCGGCCAGAACAATAGCGCCATTGGCGGCGACTTCGGTTCCATCTTCCAGAGCACGGATAGAGGCCAGATCGGTAGCCACTTCTGAAGACGGCTGCTGAACCACCGTGAACTCTTCAATCTTGTCACCGGTGTTGCGGTCGTTAATGGTCACGGTACCCACGCGATAGGCGCCAGTCTTGTTCTCGGCGGCGACAATCGTAAGCTTGTCGGTATGGGTGGCCTTGGTCTCAACGACGGACAGCCAGGAAGCAGCTTCGTCATTGACATTCACATTGTACTCCTTGTTGGTGGTCACGGTGAGTTCGAACTCACCACCGGCGGCGGGAGCCTGAGCGGAGACGTCGGCCACAGCGGCGATTTCACCCTTTTCGAGGGAGATCACCTTGATGTTGGACTTGCCCTTGTTGTTGTCGGCGAAGACGAACACCTTGCCTTCAATCTTAGCAGGCTCGGTAGCCTCGGGGTCGGCAGCAGGGACGCCAATCAAAATATAACCGCTAACGGCATCGACGGCAGCAATCTTAGCGGTGATGCCGGCGCTAGCGCTGAGGACATCAACAGTCACCTCATCGGTAGAGGAAACGCCCTGCACAGCATATGCCAGATGAATGGTCTCACCGGCGTTGATACCCACAGAATTGAGGAAACCATCGTACGTAATCTTCAGGGAGAAGGTCTTCTCCTTGGGGATCTGGACCTCGGTCTCGCCCACGACCAGGACGATGTAATCCTCGGTGGACTTATTATCGTCAATATAAGCGGAGGTGAAGGCAGAGCCGTCGATCACGCTGAAGCCGAGGGGTTTCCAGGTTTCACCGTTATCGTAGGAAACGATGACCTTTCCCTCGGAGCTGGTGCCGAACAGAGGAGTGATGCCATCTTTACCATCGGCACCGTCCTCACCTTTGTCACCCTGGTCACCCTGGTCACCCTTGTCACCTTTGTCACCTTTATCACCCTTGTCACCCTTTCCGGTAACAGGAATAGGATTGCCCTCGCCGTCTTTGAGGAGCTCTCCATTGACAGTCCAATAGTAGATACCATCCTCACCCTTGGTGATGCTCACCTCGGGAGCCTCGGCATCCAGACCGTCCTTACCGTCCTTACCATCCTTAATGGTAGCTTCGGTACCGTCGGAAAAACGGATCGTGTACTCACCATCACCTTCCACGATGGAGGAAATGGTAAGCTTCTTATTCAGAGCATTCACCAGGTTCTCCAGACCGGGGACGGTTTCCTTGTTGAGTTTCTCCACTGCTTGCTCAAGGGCGGTAACCCGCTTGTCCAGACCGTCCACCTTCTCTTTGAGGCCGGAGAGGTCTGCTTCCTTGGCGCAGCCAACTGCCACGAGCGCAACCAGCGCGGTGAGCAGCACAGTCCAAATGGATTTTTTCATAACTGTAATATTTTTGGGTTAATAATTAATAATCGGTTAGAAACGGTAACTGAGGCCGGCGCAAAGTGAATTGCCGATTTGCGCGTTGGCGGTCAGGTAAGAGACGTCGAGCCCAACACCTTTCCACTTGACGCCGAGGCCCAGGGCCAGGTGGGAAGGGAAAGCGGCACCCGCCGTAGCATAGCGATATCCGGCGCGGACAAAGACAAGGTCCTTGAAACCGTAGTGAACACCGGCCGACACCCCCAGCTTGCCGCTAAAGTAGTAGTCGGCATCCAGCGCAGCGGCCAGCGTACCGGGGCCGACGGGAAGCTCATAGGAAGCAGCCAGGCGGGCCGATGACGGCAGCTTGGAGACATTTCCCTTGGCCGATGTAACGCCGGAGCCCAGGTTGGCAACGCCGGCGGCCACATTGAAGCCGTTCAGATGGAACTGCACCATGGCCGTGATGGCGGTAGAAGAGAGCTTGTAGTCTTCCATGAGGGACTGCTGTACCAGACGGGCCGATACACCCAGGCTCACATAATCTCCGAAGGAAGCACCGGCGCCAAAGGCGATGACAAGGTCCCTGGGAGTAAAACTGCCGTATTCGCTGCCAAAATCCTGCGCAGAATGTGTCTGGCTGAATACTCCGGCCGACAGGGCAAAGCCCTTTCCGAGGCGCACGGAAGCGCCGCCGCCGATGTTGCTGGACAGCGTATTGGTACTGCCCGGAGCCCAGCGGCTATAGACAGCTGCCACATCCACGTGCTTAAGGGCAAAAGCCAGCACAGCCGGATTGTCGAACGTCGCAAGGGCAGACGACTCGGAGAGAAGCGTGCTGCCCGCACCCGCCATTCCGGTCCGGGCCGCCCCACGGGGGAAGCTCAGGAATTCAAAGACCTCGTTGGCGGGAACGCTCTCCTGGGCGCCGAGCGACCAGGACAGGAGCAGCGCGGAGGCCACCAGTATGTAATGACGGATTTTCATCGTTTGACAATGGTAAAGGTATAAACTTGACCCTTATAAGTCACTTCAAGGGTGTAGATGCCGGGAGCCACCTTGTCCAGGTTCAACTCTACCGGAGTATTCACGCTGTAATTACCGGAAAGCTCGTACACGACCACACCGGAAGCCGAGATGAGGCGCACCGTGGTGGGCGCTTCCTCCACGCCGGGAATGATGGTAATGCTGCCTTCTTCCAGTACAGTAGGACCGGAGACGAACACCTCGCCGGTACCGGGCATGCGCACCAGAACGGTGAATTCTGCTTCCACGCGGGCTCCGTCATGGTCCTCGGCCGTCACTTTCACCTTGCAGACACCCTGGGAAACAGCCTTGACAGACAGCTTTCCATCCTCGGTGACCTCAGCGGAAGCAATGTCCGTATTCATGGCCGAGGCACGGTAGAACAGCGGCTCGGCGTCGGCGTCGGAGAAGAAAGCGTTCAGGTCAATTTCCTTCACCGCGCCCTTGTCCTCAACGAGGATGACCTCGGGATCCTTCACCATCACGGGAGCCGTGTTGGGGAGAATCTCATATAGGATTACCTGCTTGGTTTTGGCCTCCATCTCATCGGTCACCTCAACCGTAGCCGAATAGTTGCCTGCGGTAGTCACCGGGCACATCAGGTTAAAGCTGAACAGGGATTCCGATCCGTTGTTGGAGTCGAAGGTGGCGCGTCCGTTGGTCTTGTAAGTAACCGTGATGGCATCTCCATCGGGGTCCTTGCAGGTTACGGGGATGGATACAATCTCATGGTGTTTGAACACGAAGCCGCCCTGGGGATAATCTTTCACTTCCACCACCGGTTTCTTGTTCTCCGCGGTACGGACCTGCTGAATGGTGGAAAGGCCAGAATACTTTCTGTCATAGCTGTAAGCTACCACCGTCACAAAATAATCCGTAGAGGGCGCCAGGCCGGCCAGCATGATGGAAAGCGGCGTTCCCTCGGTATCGCTGTTGGAAGCGAGACGGGTAGCCGTCACAATTCCCTCGGCGGGATTCTGGTAGTCCACATTGTTCAGGGCCGATCTCTGTCTGGACGCAAGGGCCATGTAAGCATAGGCGTTGGTAGCCTTGAAATCCAGGCGGAGGTTATGTCCCACAGAAGAAATGGTGACATCTCCGACGGGGTCGGGCGTTCCGCTGTTGGCGTTCATGTTGAAAGAGCCCCAGGCATCTACCAGCGGGCCGATGGGCTTATTGCCGTGGCTCGCGTTGATTTCCTTGGCACCGCCCAGAAGGCGCGTACGCAGTTCATCGGCCGTAAAGCCCTGTCCTCCGTAGTAGGAGACAATGAGGGCAGCTACACCGGAAACGTGCGGGCACGCCATGGACGTACCGCTCATGGAGGTATACTGGCCATTGATGTATGTACTGGGAACGCTCACACCGGGAGCGCAGATATCCACCCAGTCTCCGTAGTTGGAGAAACTGGCACGGGAGCCGTTGCGGTTGATGGCGCCCACGGACACACAGCCGTCATAGTTGCCGGGAGAACCGTAAGGGATATCTTCGTTACCCGCAGCAAAGATGACCACACCGCCCTTCATGGGAGAGCCGGGAAGCTGGTTGCCGTTGTTGTCGCAGCCGGCATACTTGTTAAAGTAGTCAATGGCCTGCGTGAAGGAACGGTCGGGGTTTTCGTGCGCCTGACGGGCATAATCCAGTTCATAACCGGTAATCTGGCCGTCATCGTTGAAGTCGAAGTAGTTACCCCAGCTGTTCTGCGAAATGATGGCACCTTTGTCGGCGGCTTCCTTGAGCGCACGGTTGAAGTTGGAGGCCGATGCATCGGTTCCGTTGTCGCGGGTTTCGAAAACCTGCAGGGACAGGAGCTTGACACCGGGCTTTCCGGCAGCGGCATTGCCGCCGGCGATACCGGTAACACCTGTGCCGTTGTTATTGACGGCGGCGATGGTACCGCCCACGTGCGTTCCGTGGTAGTGCTGCGTGATGGTGGTGTTGTTCTTCACGTAATTGTAGTGACCGGTGCTGGCTATATTGGCGGCCAGATCCGGGTGGTTAAGCTGAAGACCGCCGTCCACCACGGCTACGGTCACATTGGGGTTACCCATGGTATAGTTGTCCCACACCAGCTTGCAGTTCACGTCATAACCGGCATAAGCGGTATTGTTCATGCCCCACATCTGAGACCAGTAGGGGTCGTTGACCGTTACGCTGCGACGGATGATGCGGCTGGGCTCCACACGCTGGACACCGGGAACGGTCTCCAGAATGGCTTTAGCCTTGGACAGGGAAACCGTCTGGTCGTAATTGACCAGGTACCAGCGGTGCAGACCTTCCCGGCGGGTGCGGGGCTCGAATTCTCCCGCCTCCGGGAAGAGACGCTCGGCCGATGTTACCTTGAGGCCGGGAACCAGGGACTTGACAGTGAGACCTTTCTCGACACGGGCCGTGGTGGCCTCGTCAAAATAGACGATGGCGACACCCGGCTGGAAAGCCAGCGCTTCCACTTCCTCCTCAGGAACCGCCGTCACCGTTTTCGGTCCCGCCGCATGGGAGGCGGCGGGAGCGAAAACAGGATCGGGCATTTCCCGCGTGCAGGAAAGCACTATGGCTGTGCCTATAAGGCCTATCCAGAGGGATCTTTTCATTTACTTGATCTTCTTGTAAAAGGCAAAGCGATTGTCGTAGTTCATATTCGGGCGGGCCGAAGGAACGCAGGCATAGGAGGAGGCCGTCTTCTCAGGCTGGCCTGCCGTAACCATCACATCATCCAGATTCAGGAAGTACATATCGGTGCAGTCAAAGTGACGGAATGCGATATATACAGTCTTGTTGTCATAAGAAGCCGGAATCTTGACGGAAATACGCTGCCATGTCATGTCCTTGGGACCGTTGGCGCTTTCAAACACTACAACTTCCTCTTCATAGGGATCGGACACCGGATTGGTAGCCTCGAAGATATTCTGATAAGCGTCCAGATCTGCTGCGCTCGAAGGAAGGACGGTGCCAATGAATACACCGTAGTGCTCTTTCGCGTAGGAAGGATCCTGACCGGTCACCCAGAAACTGACGTAGTTGTCG
Source organism: Bacteroidales bacterium UBA3856 (assembly GCA_002392525.1). The sequence goes on from DGHE01000106.1 coordinate 11,094, forward strand.
GAAGTGAGCTGGACACCAGGAGTAATTACCCAGTTGTCGGGAGTAAGAGGGCCGCTGTCATTGTCATAGGACTGGCTGAAGATGATGCCGATACCGGAGTGAGCAGCCAGGAAATCCGCGTAACCCCATGTGTTGTCATCTCCATCCATGTCGAGAAGCATCCACTCTGCGAGGTTGTCAATACTTTCAAAGTCTTCGCTGAAGATGACGGGGCCGTTTCCGCCGCCACCACCACCTGCAGAGCCCTTGGCCTGGGTAATGACGATAGTACGATTGTCATCTCCGGCGATCCACTCGATGGAGCCTTCACGGGGCTCAGTCTCGGGATTCTCCGCTACAGTGATGGTAAGGATACCGTCGGAGGCAGCAGCCGAAATCCAGTTATCGGAAACCTTCACGCGGATGGTAGCATCGGTGTTGGCGTACCGAAGATTGAGCACGCCACCGGCGCCAGCGAAATTGTATCCTTCCTGCCAGAGGTACTTGGTGTTGTAACCAAACTGGACCACCTGGACAGAGCGGGAAGCACCGGCCGATTTGAGCTCCACGACAGCATAACGGCTTTCGATGGAAGCGTTGGGCGCGGCCGTGAGGGTGACATCGTGTCCATCAACCGCCACGGTAAGCCAGGTCTGGGCCGTCTTGGCTTCGAGGGTCTCGAAGGTAGAGGCCGATACGACGGACTTTCCGCCCTCGGAGGAGAACTGTACCGTACCCGTGCTGGTCTCCAGGACAGGAGCCGCAAGATACTGGGCACCGGTGGGCTGGGCCTTCTTGCAGGCTGCCAGCGCCAGAACTATGGTAAGAAATGCAATATATCTTTTCATAAGGCTTTCCTATTCTACATTTTTAACCATGGAAGTGATATAAGGAAGCTGATAGCTACCGGAACCCATGGTCCATCCTTCGAAGGCGCCCTGGGAGTTGCCATTGGCATCGGTGCCCCAAAGGATCCAGGAATCTACAACCAGATCGGACTGTCCGTTGTCTTCCCAGTTCACAACCAGTTTGGCAACGGTGTTGTCTTCCACAATACCGACCAGGCCATACTCGGGTTTCCAGGAAAGGTTTCCGCCGTTGGTCAAAAGATCCCAACCAGCCAGCATGACAGTAGTAGAACCGCTGGATCCCACAGCCTGGGAATTCCAAGTGAGCTGACCGCGGGCAGCATTGTAACCAATCACGGGTTCGAAGCTTGAGGACAGGCCTTTCATCTTGAAGGAAGATCCTGCTTCATTGGCGACAAGTTCTACCTGGAAACTACGATCTCCATTGTACCAGAAGAAGTTCCATTGTCCCAGATACTGTTCATAAGAAACAAATCCTTCGGGAACGGATTTCAGGAAGGAGACACCAGAGCCGGTGAAGGTGCCGGTATTGGGATCATTGGGGTCCTCATTATAAATAAAATCCTCAAACGTAACGCCCTGGAAAGTAAAGGGAACATTGATATGGATACCCGGCTTCTTATCATCCCCTTCACCGAAATAGGTCACCATGTAGCGAGCCGAAACCATCTCGGAGGCTTCAGCATTCTTACGGCCGATGGTGAGTGTGTGGGAAGATCCATCCAGGAAGCCTTCCACCAATCCGCCGGTAATCTCACCGGTGAACGAAACAATATTTAAAGCTTTCTCAGCGGCGACAGCCTCTTTGAGGAAGTCGGACACGCTCTTGGAGAGCTTATCCAGGTAGCAGTAGTTACCGGAACGCTTGCCGCGAAGGACGATACGGTCCTTCTCCACGCTCTTGATTTCGAATTCGAAGTCACCGCCACGGGCCTGGTAGTGGGAGGCGTCGGAGGTGGCATAATAGTGGAGAACGGAATTATAAGTATCGAAAGACAGCACGGGGCCGACGTCCTCGGTAAGCTTATAGCTGGAAGTTACGCCGGTCTCGGGAGCATCCTGGCCATAGGCCGTGACCTTCTGAGCTTCGAACACTACTCCCATATAGCAGGTAGCATAGTCCTTTCCGGGATAGTAGGAGAGAACCCAGCCATTCTTGTTGGAAGAATCGGTGAGGAGGGAACGCACATTCGCCAGATAGTCCTGCATGCGCTGGGAAGACGGCGTTTCAAAAACGTCGGTCTGGTCCTTGAGGCAGGAAGTGAGAGAAAGCAGGGCGGCTGCTAAAAATACAATGGATTTTTTCAGTTTCATATTCATTTCCTCCACTGCTAAAGTTCTACGGTATTAAGGTCTACACGACCAACGGTCACATCATCAAAGCGGCGCAGCAGAATATCACGGAGATCGTCGATGTCAATGCCCCATGCCGACTCCATATATTCCTTCACAATGTCCATCTTGGACTTGATATAGACATCTCCAAATTCAGCGTTGGGGTCCTTCTTGCGCACCTCGGCAGTTTCGTCGTGGGCTGCCTTCAACTGAGCATCCCACCAGGCCTCATCGTGCGTGATATACTCGGACAGGAGCTCGGCAAAGTCCTCGCGGTGTTCACTCTGGGCATAGGCGGTGATATAACCGCGGCCACGCCAATACTGGTCCGTGTCAAAACAGGCATCACCCACATAAGTGGAAGGAGTGATATTGCCAAATGTCTCGGGATAGCTCTTGGTCTGGTTGAGGATGTGGGTGAACTCGTGGTGAATGGTCTTGATGTACTGATTGCTCAGACCCTCTGCCAGTTCTTCCTTCGTAATACGGCCCTCTTCGTAGGCCTCAAACCACAGCGGCAGCTCGTTCACGCCGGAGAGCATGATCTTCTTGCCACCCTCGGCCGTACCCAGGATGTAGGAACCGTTGTTCTTGAATTCCCAGGTACCGATGAGGAAGAACATCTTGGGGAAATAGGCACGGGTAAAATCAATACCGGCCACTTCATCGTAGGTATCTACACACAGGTACTTCACCAGGTGGGCATACACGATGGAAGCATCGATATCGGCCGGAACGGTCCAGTAACCTTTGTCGGACTCGTCCAGGGTGAAGCGGTACTTGAACTCGATGTTATAGGGTTTCAGGAAATTGGCCTCCAACCAGTAGTCGAAGTCGTTCATTTCCACAGTGGAATCCTTGATGACGCTCTGCTCGCTCATCACGTCCTGCTCACAGGAAGCGAAGGCGGCGGAGGCCAGGATCATAAGGGGAAGGATATACTTTTTCATAACACGTCCGGTTTATTGGTTGGAAACGGGAAGGGACTTGGGCTGATGCACAATCTCGGCCGGTTTGTCGGTTATACGAGGATTAGCCTTGAAGCCAGCCGAAATAACGTCCTGAGGGATCTGCATGGCACGGCGGGGGTCGTCCACGGTGAGAACATCGTCCAGACGATACGGCTTGAAGGCAGCATCATACTGGCCGGCCTTGGGATCCGGCTGCAGGGTACGGCGCCAGATCTCGATGCCATAGCGCTTGATGTCGAACCAGCGCAGGCCCTGGGCCATCTGGTCCATACGCTTGAGGCCCAGCACGCACTGGATCATAGACTCCTGGATGCCTTTGTCGGCACCGATGTTGAAGGCCGGATTCAGCTTCTTCTTGATGGTGGGTTTGTCCCAGGTACCGTTCTCGATGGCGGAGTAGAAAGCCACGATGTCCTCGGTGGTGAGATCTTTCTTGAAGTACGTGGGCTTGATCACGCTCTTGATATAGGTATTGATATCGGCAGTAGCAGCGTCGTAGTTGTGCAGCATCACGTTGGCCTCGGCACGGTTCAGGAGCGCCTCATCCGTAGTGAAGGCAGGGCACACGGCGTGGGCATATCCGATACGGGCCACAGGATCCGTGTACTCGAACATGTAGGGAATCTTGAAGTAGGCGATGCAGTCGAAGGTGGCGCCATTGTACCATTCCGGGGACATGTAATACCAGTCGCTCACATTGCGCCAGCCGGTCTGCTCATTGCCCCAGACGTTCTTTGCATATCCCACTTCCGTAAAGGAAAGATAGGAGTTGTGGGAATACTTGGTGATGCCGGGATAGCAGAAGTAGTAGCCGAATGCGGAGTAACTGGTGAGCATGAGGAGGTTGGCCGCATACTTGGACTTCACGAACTCATAGCTTCTTACATCCCAGTCTCTCTCCAGCTTGCCGATGGACTGCCAGTCGCGCAGCGAAGAGGAGGGCTCGGAGCCCACACACTTGGTGGCAGCAGCCACAGCCTTATCCCACTGCTCGGAGTAGAGATAGAAGCGGGCGGCAAAAGCCCAGGCTGCGCGGGTATTGAAGTGATACTTGGGAATCTTATAGTAGCCGTCGCTCACATACTTGAGGCCCAGTTCCAGGTCTCTCTGGATCTTTTCATAGACTTCGGCCACATTGCCACGCTCGTACTTGGGGTTCAGTTCCTTCTCCACTTCTTCCATGTAGGGAATACCCAGGTCTTTGGAGCTGGTCTGGGTGTTGTAGTTGAGGCAGAACTCATTCACCAGCATAAAGTGGTTGTAGGCACGGATGAGAAGGGCCTCACCCAGTTCAGCACCGTAACCGGCTGCGGCAATGGCTTCGGCCTCTTCAATGGAGGAAGTACCGGTGAGTTCATAGATGGCTTCCAGTGCCTGATTGGCATGTGCAATGCACAGCCAGGATTCTCCCCAGAAGTTGAGGGGACTGTCGTTAGCCTCTTCCGTCACATCTGACCAGGTGTAGATCTGATCCATAAAACGGTCTGTACCGGGGTTATCGTCACCCAGGTTGTCCACGTTGTCGGACATGTACTCGTTGAAGGTGAGGTAGGTATTGGCCGGATAGCCGGAAGCAAGGAGAGCCCGGATCTTCGATGCAGAGTTTACCTCGGCCCGGTTATCGGGCATGGTATCCAGGAACTTGTCGCAGGAGACAAGGCCCAGGAGCATCAGGGATGCGGCAAAAATATATCTAGTTTTCATATCGTTGAGCCAATTCAATTAAAGACCAATCTTGAGCGTGAAGGTAAACTGCTTGGGCAGCGGAACGGCCACACCACCGGTGTTGAAGAATTCCGGATCCTGTCCGTTGAGCTTCTTGTCTGCATAGAGCAGGAAGAGGTTGGTGGCCTGCAGCTTCACACCCAGGCTTCCCAGGTGCAGGGCCTTGGTAACAGACTTGGGGAAGTCGTAAGCCAGGGAAATTTCCTTGAGGCGGATAAAGTCGCCTTTTGCAATGCGCTCGGTAGAGAAGTTATAGGCGTTGTATGCATAGCTCAGGTAGTTTCCGGAACTGCTGTACACACGGTTCTGCCAGCTGGAGGCGATAACCGGAATGTTGGTAGAAGCCTCGTCACCAGGAACGGTCCAGCGGTTCTTGAATTCCTTGGGCATGGAATCGAGGTCGTCGTAGGAAGCGCGGAAAACGGGATCCATACGGATAACATTGCCGAAGGAATAGGTAATGAACACGTTGAGCTTGAATCCCTTCCAGGAGAAGATGTTACCGAAGGAACCTACGTCGGTAGGATCTACGGAACCGGAATACACCAGGTTCTTAAGCTTCTCCTCGTCGTTTTCCTGGAAATAAATGCCGGAAACGGTCCTTTCACCGTCTTCATTGATGAAGGTAGGGAGACCTTCTCCGTTAAGGCCGGCGAACTGCAGGGAGAAGAGGCTTCTCACAGGGTAACCCTTGCGGGTGAAACCGTTACCGGAGATGAGGTCAATCATACGCATCTGGCTCTCCAGTTCGGTTACCTCATTGTAAGAGTGGGAATAGATGAAGTTGGTGCTCCAGCTGAAGTCCTTGGTCTTGATGTTGGTAGTAGTGAGGGAGACCTCGATACCGTCGGAGTGCATGGAAGCAACGTTACCCAGTTTGTGAACCTGACCACCGATACCCTGGGTAGTGACAGGGCCGATGAGGTCGAAGTTGTTACGGGTGTACCAGTCGGCGGCCACATTGACGCGGTTGTCGAACAGGCCTGCCTCAACGCTTAGGTTGAGCTCGTGCTTCTTCTCATAGGTAAGGGCGTAGTTGGCCAGGTCTTCGATGGCCAGTGCGCTCTCCTTGTCGTCGGCGAAAGGACGCCAGGGGTTCACGGCACGGATGACCACGAAAGAGTTGGTCACGGACGGACGGTCACCGGTAAGGGAGTAGGAGGCCTTGAGGGAGAGGTGGGAGAGAACGGGATACAGGCCCTTCATGAAATCTTCCTCATGGACGTTCCAGGCACCGGAGATGTTCCAGGTAGGAAGCCAGCGGGCGCTGCGGGACTTACCCAGGAAGTTGGTACCCTCGTAACGGCCGGTGCCGTTGATGACGTACTTACCTTTATAGGAATAGGTAGCGTTGGCAAAGAAAGCGGCGCTGCGCACGTGCGTGTTACCCATGGTGAAGTACTGGGTGTTTTCCTCGGCCCCCTGCTTGAACACGTGGTAGTCGTAGTTGGCGATTTCACCGAAGTCGAACTGCATGCCCCAGCCACGGAACCAGGTGCTGTGACGGTCCAGGCTGTTAACCTCGGCGCCGCCGAACAGGTTCACGGTGTGGTCCTGACCGAAGGTCTTGTTGAAGCTGGCGGTAGCACGGAGGTCCCAGCCGTCCATGCTGTTTTCGGTGCGCTCGTAGATACCGCCCACCGGCATGACGCTGTACTTGTAACCGTACAGGTTCTCGGGATCCTTGTAGAGGAACGGGTTGGCATCACGGATAGCCGGAGTGGAGGCCTCACGATAGGCAAGGGCCTGGTTGGCGTAGTCCAGCACGTAGTGTTCCTGGGTGGTACCGGCGTGCTTGTAGGCGGCGATACCGCTGATTTCCAGGGATTCGAAGGGCTTGAACTTGAGTTCTCCCTGCACGCGGATATCGTTCACGCCCAGATCCAGGTAGTTATTCTCCAGCTCGTGCTTGATGTTGAAGGGAGAGTAGTTGCGGGTGTAGTACTCGTCGGGATCCAGGGCACGGGAGGTGTTGAGGGCGTAGGAGTACGGGTTAATGTCGAAGTCACGCTTGACTTCACCGGACACGACGTCGGTTTCTCCATTGATGGTACCGGGAGCGCGCTGCTTACGGTAGGAAGCGTTGCCGATGAGGTTGAGGGTGAGTTTGCTGGAGAGCTTGAAGCCGGTGTTCACGTTAGCGGTGTAACGCTGCACGGAGCTCTGGAGGGTCCAGCCCGGATCCTGCATCACGGACAGGGAGGCGTAGTAGTTGGCCTTCTCGGTACCGCCCGATGCGCTGATGGAGTGGTTGTGCTGGATGGTGTTGTTGAACAGGATATCGAACCAGTCGGTGTTACGGAACTCGGCAGCGCGAAGGTAGGCGTTGCGGGCTTTCTGGGTGTTCTCCAGACCGAAGGAACCGCTGGTGGCGTCGTACTGGCTGATGAGCTGGTACATTTTGCCGTAGATACCGCTGTTGGAGGCATTGGCCGTCTCTGCGTAGTTGAGATAACCCTTCTGCTGCAGTTCCTGGTATACTTCCATCTGGTCCTGCGAGTTCATGATGTTGAAGGTGTCGTAGGAGGGCTTGAGACGGTAGGTATATTCACCGGTATAGGTAATGTGGCTCTGGCCGGACTTACCTTTCTTGGTGGTAACGACGATAACGCCGGCCATGGCGCGGGCGCCATAGATGGAGGTAGCGGAACCGTCCTTCAGAATGTCAAAGGTCTCGATATCGTCGGAGTTGAGACCGGCGATGGCGCTGGAAATAAGGGTATTGGCATCACCGGAGGAGAGCTGGTCGGCGGAAACGTCCACCACATCTTCCATGATAACGCCGTCTACCACCCACAGCGGTTTGGAGGAGCCGTAAATGGAGGTGGCACCACGGACACGGATCTTGGGAGCCGTACCGAAGGTACCGGACACGTTCTGCACGGACACACCGGCAGCGCGGCCTTCCAGGGAACGGGAAATATCGGCCATACCGGAGATATTGCTCTCGGAAGCATCAATCTTAACGGTGGAACCGGTGTTGAGACGGCGGTCAACGGTGTACATACCGGTTGCCACAGCGGCTTCCAGCACGTTCACGTCGTCTTCCATGGCAATCTTCACATTGGCAGCCACGGGTACGGAAGCATCCTTGTAACCCATGTTGGATGCAATGACATTCTTGGCGCCGGAAGGCACATTGTTGATCTGGAAATTACCGTCCAGGTCGGTGATCGCGTAATACTTCGTATTCCCGTCGATGGTCACGGTGGCTCCCACGAGGGGCTGGCCGTCCGAGGCAGCCACCACCGTACCCTTCACCGTCTTGGGCTGGGCCTGGGCAGTGACGGCCACAAGGACCATCAGGAATGCCGCGAGAAAAAATTGGAATTTTTTCATACTATATTGATACTTTACTTAGCAATTGAGAAGAAAGGAGCCTGAGGAGCACGGGTGCTGCCCACTTTGGAAACACGGACCGGCTGTTCAGATGAAACGGACGTTACTGCCGATGTGCTGCTGGTCTTGATAATCTGCGAAGGAATCTCGTAACCGTGATCGGGATAGGTGTAGTTATTACCATTACCGGCATGCTCTCCATTACGGATGACCCAAATGAAGTCAAAGCTGGAGAAGGTGCCATAGGAGCAAGCTCCGCTAATCACTTCCATCTCACCCTTGCTGTTGAGATAGGCGGTAAAGATACGGGCCGGAGTATCTGTATTGAAGGGATATGCGAAGTAACCGCTAGAGCCATACGGGAAGTAACCGGACAGGTGATCATCGCAGTCACCATAATCTTCGGAGAAGTTTCCGGCAGTGGCCGTATTGAAGGCACCCAGTTTCTGCTCCATAATATAGAACTCCTTCTTGGCGGCATCGTAGTTACCGACAATTACCTTGTTGTCTCCGTAGATGCTGCTCTGACCACTGAATCCGGTAATGGAATACGTGCTGCCTGCCGTCTTCTGGGAGATGGTGATAACCTCCGAACCAAAATACCAGGTACCCAGGAAGTCGGTGTACTGAGCGGCCACTTTATCCACCTTGGTTACACTTGCAGGAAGTTCTACCACGCCACCATAGACATTACCCTGACCGGCATAGGTGCCGGAAAGGATGACCCAGCCGCCGCACGTAGCTTCTACCTCGCCGGCAGGACGCAGCTCATAGGTGCCATCCTTCATGGCGACGAAGGTGAAGATCTTGTTCTTCTCAGAAGACTGGAAAGGATAAACCGCCCAGTACTGCTCGCTGTCATCGCTCATGGTTGCCCACTTGGCTCCGGCAAAGAAATCCTTCAGGGGGCCATAGTTATTGGTAGAAGGGTCATTGTACTGTCCCAGATCCTGGTCTTCCACATAGAGGACACCATCTGTGCTGTCGTACTGGGCCACGATGCTCTTGATACTGCCGCGAGCCGACGATGCGCCGGGGAAACCGTCAATCGTATAAGTACTGCCGGTTTCTTTGGCAGAAACGGTGAACGCGACACCGTTAACCTTCCATTCGCCGATGAAATCTTCATAGGCAGAGTGCTTGTCCGGATCCTCGGCCTTGAACTTCACATCTGCGGGGGTACCGAAGACACCCTGGGCATTGATACCGGTTGCAATGTAGCGGTATTCTGTATCGGGAGTGAGTCCGGTGAGCTGGACGGTCTTGGGGCCAGCCTGCCAGTCGGCCTCCGTAGCGGCAGCCACTTTCTCTGCGACAAGGGCCGATGCTGCGGTGGTAACGTCGGTGGTGACAAAGCCGTACCAGGTGAGATCCGTGGCCTTGGCGCTGTAGGAAACAGCTACATCGGCCGAGTTCTTGGTCAAATTGGAAACCGCAGCGGAGAAGTATACGCCGACAAGGTCGAGAGGCGTAGCAAAAGCGACGTCTGCGGGAGTACCATAGTACACGCAGGTGCCGTTGTTGTCATAAATACCATATACAATGAGACGATAGCTACTCTCATCCTTGATATCCTCCACGGTAACGCTCTGCGTATTGCCGGTCAGGAGCTCCACGCCCTCTGCCAGCTTTCCGTCACTCACCTTTTCTGCGAAGTCTGCGGCAGCCAGTACGCTGGCCTCGGTCTTAACATCGTCGGTCACAAAATACGTGTAGGTAAGGATGGGATTACCCTC
>DGHE01000137.1 GCA_002392525.1 Bacteroidales bacterium UBA3856
GATTACCTGGAGCCGCGCCTGTGGAAGCCCCTCGGCATAGAAAAGCCGCACTGGCTGGAGAGCCCTGCCGGCATCAACACCGGTGGCTGGGGACTCTACCTGCACACGGAAGATATGGCCAGAATGGGCCTCTGCCTCCTCAGCGGCGGCAAGTTCGGCGGCAAGCAGGTCATCCCCGCCGCGTGGGTGGCCGAGATGTCCAAGGCGCAGGTACCCTGCGTAAACGCCGGCCTCAACGAGCGCAAGATGAACGAGATACTGGCCGATGATCCTACAAACACCTTCTTTAGCAAAGAAACCAGCGACTGGGTGCAGGGCTACGGCTACCAAATGTGGCGCTGCCGCCACAATGCCTTCCGGGCCGACGGCGCCAACGGCCAGTACATCATTATTATACCAGACAGGGATGCCGTAGTGGTAACCACTGCCAACATCCCTGCCATGCAAGAAGAGATCAATCTCATCTGGGAGTATCTGCTTCCCGTCCTTTAATCGATATCAAAGTCCTGTTTGAACGGCTGGTCGTGCTTATAAGCGGGCCAGCCGGGATTTCCGTCGCGGCAGAAAGCCGTCCAGGCATCCACCATGCGGGCGCTCAGCGCATAATCGGCCTCCGTGAAGGGACGCCAGCTGCGGGAAAGCGTCCCGAAGGTATACCACAGTTCGGCCGAGTGGAAAGCGCCGGCAGCCGATGCCGGATGCGCCTCGTCGGTGGGAAGCTCCCGGCGGAACTCATACTCGTACACGGGGCATCCCAGGGAATCCCGTACCGCGCAGAAGCGGTCCACCGACGCGCCGGCCAGCATGCCCATATCATCCTTATTATAGCCGATGAGAATGGGCACCTGCGCCATGAAACCGTCGTAAACCGCCTCGTCGAAGGTCTCGGTGAGCACCTTGCCGTCATTATGGGGAGAAAGCATGGCAAAGCCGGCGGCAAACACTTCCTCTGCCGGCGCTTCCCGCATGGCAGCCAGTGTGGTATACCCGGCCTTGTCCATCAGCGCCTTACCCTGCGCATCGTAGAATTCCTGCTTCACGCCGGCCATCGGAGCCAGGCCGCGCGTGCCCAGGCCGCCACCGCTCTGGATAATGGCCTTGGCTATGAGGTCCTTCGCCTCCGGAGAGATGAGAAGATCCTTCACGCTCATGGCACCGGCGCTCTGGCCGAACACCGTAATATTGGACGGGTCTCCGCCAAAGGCTGCAATGTTATCACGGACCCACTTAAGGGCCGCAATCTGGTCCATAAGGCCATAGTTACCGCTCTGGCCCTGCTCGGCCGTAAGTTCCGGATGACTCAGGAAGCCCAGAATGCCCAAACGATAGTTAATGGTAACCAGAATCACGCCACGGGAAGCCCACTCTTCTCCGCTCATGGTAACCTCGTTGCCATAGCCGTTCATAAAGGCGCCGCCATGGATCCAGAACGCTACCGGCAGCTTGGCCTTCTTGTTTCCCAGCGTCTCCGTAGGAGCCCATACGTTCAGGAACAGGCAGTCCTCGCTCATTTCAGGATTGCCTTCCCAGTAGAATTCATCCCCATAGAACGTTCCGGGAGCATTGCCCCGCTGCCAGGAAACAGGCCCGAACGTGTCACAGGTCATAACTCCCTTCCAGGGCTTTACCGGCTGCGGAGCCTGCCAGCGAAGATCCCCCACGGGGGCCTCGGCATATCTGACACCCTTGAAAACCGTCACACACTCTTTCTCCGACGGCACACCCTGCAGCACGCCGCCGCTCACCTTCACCTGCCCCGGCTGGCTGCACGCCACGCACAGCGCCAGCACCATCCCCATTGTCGAAAGCTTGTAATTCATTGTCTTTTAACGTTTTAACTTTTTCTCTTTAGGCTCCGCAGCCTAAAGAGAAAAATGTAAGTATTTATTAATCTGTTAGTTGCGACGAATCGACATACCGTGCTGTGCGAGCGTCGGAGATGGGGCCGTTCCAATTGAGGCCAAAGCCAAAGTCCCACGCATGGCCGTCGGCGTCTACCAGCGGCCGCATGTCCCGCCCCACGTCCTCGCACTGCTCTTCCACCGTCCTCATATCGGCCGGCATCTGCATAGGGAGGAGGGCCGATGGTTCCACGCCCCCAATCACATCCAGCAGCGCCTGGTTCTGCACGCCGAAGCACAGGAGGATGGCATCGGCATAAGGTTCGACCTCCGACAGCACCGCCGGGCGCGTGAGGTTCACCGCCACCACCACGGGCTTGTCGCCCATCTTGCGGCGGGTGTCCATCACCAGGTCCAGGTCGCTCTCGTTGAGCGTGCGAACGGTCTTCCCCTTGTACGAACGGTTGGAAAAAGGCTCCTTGGGGTCACCTCCGGCGAGGGACTCCGCGCGGGCGAAATCGGCCTTATACGGTCTGTACTGCAGGCTGATGGGCACATAGCCGTTGCCTCCGTGGGCCCTATCTGCTACGTCGTAGCCGCTGCCGGAAGAAGGCTCCTGGATGAGCACCAGGGCGAAATCGGCCTCCTCCGGGGTATCGGCCCACTCAAAATGGCTCTCCACCAGCACTCGGGAAACGGGATAGTCCCAGTGAGCCGGCGCCCCCATGGACATGCCAAACATGCCGGGCAGCTGCGGATACAGCCGTTTGGGCACATACACCTTTGCACCCGAAGGGAAAGGAAGCGCCGATGCGTGGTTCTTGGCCAGCACGATGGATTTCACCTGCGCCTCATAGCCCTTGGCCATGAACTCCGGATTACCCACCACCTCTGTAGCCACCGCCGGCGAAGTATACGGGTTCTCGAACAGTCCGGTGCGGAAGTAGTTGAGCAGAAGACGTATGGCTGATGCCTCAAAACGCTCCCGGGCCGCCTTCTTGCCAAAGTCACGGACCCACATCTCATACGCTTCCAGCACGGGGCCTTTGTCGTTGTTGCCGCCAAACTGGTCCACGCCCGCCTTGAGCACTTCATAGTGACGCTCCGCCACGGTGAGTTCCTCCACACCCCAGCACTTGCCGTCAAAGGCCTCGATGGCCTTATTATCATAGGTAATGTTCCAGTCGGTGCAAACTACACCGCCAAAGCCATATTTATCTCTTAGTAGTTCCTGTACAATCCAGTGGCTGAAGTTGTTGCCCACGTTCTTGACGGAAGGATCCCGGCCATAGGTGATGGTATAATACGGCATCACGGCCGCAGCCATCCCTGTTCCGCCTTCCAGCGCAAAGGCGCCGTCCACAAACGGCACCAGGTGCGTCTTCAGGTTATTGCCCGGATACACGGCATACTTGCCATAGTTGTAGTGGGCGTCACGGCCGCCTTCTTCCGGACCGCCGGAGG
>DGHE01000033.1 GCA_002392525.1 Bacteroidales bacterium UBA3856
TCTACCCCATGACCAAGGCTACCATTCAGAACGAAGGAACCCTCATTCCCTTCCTGGTGGAGAAGATGCGCTCGCTGGGTACGGCAGCCTGCCCGCCCTACCACATCGCCTTTGTCATCGGCGGAACATCGGCCGAGAAGAACCTCCTTACGGTCAAGCTCGCCAGCATCAAGTTTTACGACAGCCTGCCCACCACCGGAGACGAGACCGGCCGTGCCTTCCGTGACATCGACCTGGAAGAGAAGCTCCTGAAAGAGGCACAGAAGATTGGCCTGGGCGCCCAGTTCGGCGGCAAGTACCTGGCCCACGACATTCGCGTAGTGCGTCTGCCCCGTCACGGTGCCAGCTGCCCCATCGGCATGGGTGTCAGCTGCAGCGCAGACCGCAACATCAAGTCCAAGATCAATGCCGACGGTGTCTGGATTGAAAAGTTGGATACCAATCCTTCTTCCCTCATTCCTGCAGAACTCTGCCGTCCCGGCGAAGGCCCCAAGGGCATCGAGATAGACCTGGACAAGGGAATCGACGCCGTTCGCGCAGAGCTTACCAAGTACACCGTGGGTACGCGTGTGAACCTGAAGGGCACCATTATCGTGGCCCGCGACATTGCCCACGCCAAGCTCAAGGCCCGTCTGGACGCTGGTGAGGACATGCCCGCCTACTTCAAGGACCATCCCATCCTGTACGCCGGTCCTGCCAAGACGCCGGCCGGATACCCTTGCGGCTCCATGGGTCCCACCACGGCCAACCGCATGGACCCGTACGTGGATGAGTTCCAGGACCATGGCGCATCCCTCGTCATGATTGCCAAGGGCAACCGTTCCAAGGTGGTCACCGACGCCTGCGAGAAGCACGGCGGCTTCTATCTGGGCACCATCGGCGGTGTGGCTGCCGTCCTCTCCCAGAGCAGTATCCGCAGCATCGAGTGCGTGGAATACCCCGAACTGGGCATGGAAGCCATCTGGAAGATCACCGTGGAGGACTTCCCGGCCTTCATCCTCGTGGACGACAAGGGCAACGACTTCTTCAAGTCCATCGGCCTGTAATCTCGCTAGCCAGCCAACTCGCTGGCTATTAACTTTTTAGGTTTTTCTCTTTAGGCCGAACCGCCTAAAGAGAAAAACCTAAAACATTAATAACAAGTTACTTAGGCGGGGTGCGAAAAACTAGCACGAAGCCATGTATCCTTTCACCAGCTTCCATTTGCCGGCTTCGAAGTCGGAGGCCTTGTACAGAAGGTTGAGCATGCCCTCGTCGTAGAAGCGGAGGCCGGCGGTGTCGGAGTCAATTTGCAGGAAGTTCACGCAGCCTTCCATTTCGCACGCCACTTCCTCGAAGAACGGGACGCCCAGGAGTTTGGTGCAGTCGGCGTTGTCCGGGCACGCTTCGAAGGTCATCCGGAGGGCAGGCTGCGTGAGCGGCTGGTCATTGTCATCTACCAGCTGTGCGGCGCGGAAGGTTTCGAAGTTGATGGTCTTGGTGTACTTCACCACCACCTGCTTGCGGTCCCAGGGGCCGATGCCATTGTGCCAGGGACTGTCGTAGCCCAGGTATTCGTCCAGGCCCGCGAAGATGTAGAACATGCCGTGGTGCGGCAGTTTTCCTTCCGGGTCAAAGGGGGCGATGTCTTCGCAGTCTATCTGGCACACGAATGTGAGGGGATAGTCAAACGTTTCGCCGTCTTCCTCGGCTACGGCGGTAGGGTATTCCATGTCGGCGGGCATGTCGGGGTCTCCCCACCATTTGGAGGAGCAGAAAAGCTCGGTTTCGGTTGCTTCCAGATTAATCTTGATAGCCATATCACAAATAGTTTAGAAGTCCATGAGGTCTGCGTCGAAGTGGAAGTCCCCGGAGGTGATAATGCCAGCTGTGAGCGTGACGCCCAGTGCAACCACTACCATGAGCCAGAGCACAAAAATTACGAGCCCCGGCTTCCAGGACGGCGATTTGAAGTTGAAAATCATCTGGATGCCGCCATACAGGATGCCCACGAAGGGGAGCAGGACGGCAGCGCCGATGAGGGCAATCACCCAGGGCTGGGACAGGTAGTCGGCCAGCATGGGAAGTTCCTCCACAATTTCATCGGCCATCATCTGCCAGGTGAGGCCGATGTTGCTGAGCCCGTTGAGGCTGATGATGGAGACGGAGGCCAGCCCCGAGGTTCCCACCATGAGAAGGATGATTCCGACGGCCAGCATAATGAGCCGTCCAAACTTACGGAAGAAGTCGGAGTTGCCCACTTCGCGGGCCGTCTGGCCAATCTCCTCGATCCCGGCCTGGATATTGCGGCTGATTTCATCGGCTGTTACGCTGGTGCCGTGCATGGACCAGCGGTCCTGCGCCGTGCGGGCGGCCGGCATGCAGATCCACAGGATGCAGTAGATGAAGGGGAAGGTGATGACAAAGGCACCGCGGGCCGATGTAATCGTAAGGCCCAGGATACTGAGCACCACAAAGGCCAGGCGGAAGATGACCACATCTACCTGAAGGTAAGCAGCCAGGCCGGCGCACACGCCTCCGAGGCGCTTGTGCTCCAGGTCCCGGTAAAGGCGCCGGGGATGTTCTCCGGGCTTCTCTTCCTGGGAACCGGGGTCATCGGCCTCTATCTTTTCCGGCCGGCCGATGATGTTGATGACGTGCTGCACGTGGGAGAGCGTGACTACGCCGGTGCGGCCGCACTGGTCCAGGAGGAGCTCGGCAACCCGTTCCTCAATTCCTTCCATGATTTCCTTGCCCCCTTCCTGCGGCAGGTAGTGCTTCTCAAGGGTGGTGATATACTCCTCAAGTGCGGCAGAAGCGTCTTTTTCCAGCGTAAAGGCGTAGCCGCCCACACTGAACTGTTCGGTTTGTTTCATAGGTTACTTCTTTAAGGTTTCAATGCTGTTTCCCAGTTCCTGCCAGGCAGCATCCATCTCGGCGAGCTGCTCCCGGCCCTTGGCGGTGATGACGTAGTATTTACGGGGCGGCCCCTGGGTAGACTCTTCCCAGCGGTAGCTCAAGAGCCCCTGGTTCTTCTGCCGGATGAGCAGTGGGTACAGGGTACCTTCCACCACCAGCATATTGGCGGCCTTGAGCTCCTCCAGGATGCTGGAAGCATAGGCCTCTTTGCGGCTGAGAATGAGGAGGATGCAGTACTCGAGCACGCCTTTCCGCATTTGGGAGCGGACGTTTTCGCTGTTACTTTCCATAGGCTATCGGGTATAGGTGGTGAAACGGGACATGTTGGCCGGTGTGGGCGGGATGCCGCGCATGGCGCACTTCTTGGCGGGCGTATCGGCCAGGGGAATGGCAATCCAGAGGATGATGTACACCCAGAAACCGGCACTGCCAAAGATCAGGGCCAGGAGGAATATGATGCGGATCAGCGTTACGTCCACATCCAGGTGCAGGGCGAGGCCGGAGCAGATGCCGGCGATCTTCTTGTTGTCGGGATCCCGGTACAACGTTTTTTCTGCACCGGGTGTGGAGCCGGTCCAGGCCGAGGCATTTTCATCGGCCCCGTCGGGCATCCCGAGCATGGCGGCCACGCGCTCCACGATGGCCAGCGTGACAACCCTTCCCGCCGCGCCCGTCTCTTCGTAGAAGAGCTCGGCAATCCTGCCCTCCATCTCCTCCATCACTTCCTCCTTCTGGCTTTCCGTTACCGTAAGCCGGGCCTTATAGTGCTCCAAGTAGCTTGTGAGACGGTTGTACGCATCTTCTTCCAGCGTGAAACTACGACCGGCCAGGGAAACATTGATAACTTTCTTCATCTTGCAAAGTATTTTTCAATGCAAAGATATAAATTTTATTTGGTACTTTGCAATACAAGGTAGTAAAAATTTGCGATATCTTGTTAAATTGCTGTCTATTAACGTTTTAAGTTTTTCTCTTTAGGCTCATCGGCCTAAAGAGAAAAACTTAAAACATTGTCGCTGAGCCGATTAGGCGGGGTGCGCGATTACTTCAGGAGGGCGTGGCTGGCGGTCATGGCCTTGGGATCCAGGGCTTCGTCCAGCTTTTCCTGGGTCATGAGGCCGTGCTCCAGCACCAGTTCGTAGACGCTGCGGCCGGTTTCCAAAGCTTCCTTGGCCACCTTGGTGGAATTCTTGTAGCCGATGTACGGGTTCAGGGCCGTGACAATGCCAATAGAGTGCTTCACCATCTCGTAGCAGTGGTCGGCATTGACCGTAATGCCCTCGATGCACTTGGTGCGAAGGGTGTTCATGGCATTGATGAGCCAGGTCTGGCTTTCCAGGATGCACTGGGCAATCACGGGCTCCATCACGTTCAGCT
>DGHE01000121.1 GCA_002392525.1 Bacteroidales bacterium UBA3856
CTTGGCGGTTTCCTTGAGGTTCTTCTGGCCCGCCCGGCGCAGCAGCTTGATGGT
This sequence comes from Bacteroidales bacterium UBA3856, assembly GCA_002392525.1. The sequence goes on from DGHE01000121.1 coordinate 55, forward strand.
CTCGCTCTTGTCGGGATTCACGGCACCCGACGAAGCACCGCCGTTGAAATCCGGAATCATGAGGTTGGGAAGCTCTTCCCAGCCATAGCTCCAGGACGTGGCATAATCGAGGTCCAATCCCTTGGAACTGGCCCCGTCCGTCGAAAGCTCGGAGCCGCCCCGCATGGTATGGGGCGTATATTTTGCCAGCGGCAGCAGCTTGTTCACGTTGGTAGCGATACCGGCGCTGCCCAGCATGAGGAGAAGGGCCGATGCCACCAGGAACGGCTTCCACTCCCGGGAACGGATGGCATGGATGAGCTCCATGAGGCCATAGAGCAGCACCATGATGGCCAGGTAATAGGTAATCTGCTGATGATTGGCCTTTATCTGCAGGCTCAGTGCCAGGCCAAAGAGTACGGCCCCAAGAAGCTTGTGACGGCTCTTATACGTAAACACCAGCGCCGCCAGCACCCAGGGCATGAAGGCAATGGCCTGCATCTTGGTGTTGTGCCCCACCTGGATAATCTGGAAGTTATAACTGCAGAACGCCACGGCAATGGCACCGCCAATGGCAACCGGCACGCTCACGCCCATGGCCAGGAAAAGAAGGAACGCTCCCAGGAGGGCAATGAACAGGTAGGTTGCCGGACGCTTACCAGATAAAAGAAGATTGTAAATCCACTGCGTGTAGTCTCCACCATTCTGCGTGGAGATGGCCGTAGTGGGCATACCGCCAAACATGGAGTCGGTCCAGTACGTAGGATTATCGGGGTGGGCGGCGTTCCACTCATTCATCTCGTGGGACATGCCCACATAACCGGAGATGTCGCTCTGATATACAATCTTACCTTCCAGCACCTGCGGCACAAAGCCGTAGCTGAGGGCCAGAAACAGCAGCACAATGCCGGCTGCCACGGCTACTTTCTTCCAAATGTCTTTCATAAGCTGCCAAGCAGTTGAGCCAGCGCATGGGTTGTTGCGCGGCGGGTATAAAGGCCGATGTTCCCTTCGGTGGAGGGCACTCCCCCCTCGCAGTGCTGACGCCAGGCGTTGGAGAGGAAAGCCCGCATGGCGGCGGACTCATCCCAGTCTGCGGTGATGCCCGCACGGGCCTCAAACAGCACGCGGGCCATGGCGCCATCTTCCTGGCCGATGCCCAGCACGGGGCGGCGCGATGCCAGGTATTCAAAGAGTTTTCCCGGCAGGATGGGCCTGTAATCGGGGTCGTTGCGAAGCGGCAGGATGAGCACGCTGGCACTGCGCTGCTCGCGAACGGCGGTAGCGTGGTCGGAGGGGCCCAGGGCCACCACGTTGGCGGCAAGGCCGGCATCGGCAATGGCATCCAGCACCTCCCGGTCTACTTTTCCCACCAGGCGGATGCGGAGGTCCTCCCGGAAACCGGGCTCCGAGGAGGCCATCTTTCCCAGGACTTTCCAAAGGGTAAACGGGTTCCCGTCGGCCGCGAAAAGGCCGGTATGGGTGATATTGAAATGGCCGTCGGGAGCGGGGGCTTCCGCGGCAAAATCTTCTTCGTCAAAGCCGTTGGTGATGCAGGCGACGGGCGTTTCCGTGAGCGCCGCAAAGTCTTCCTGCATGAGCGGGGTGCACGTAAGAACGGTACTGCAGCTATCCAGCACATGTTTTTCCATTGCCCGGAGCCTGTCCCAGGTGCCGGATGTCATGGGCAGGTACTTGAGATAGTACATCTTGCTCCAGGGGTCCCGGAAGTCCGGAATCCAGGGAATGCCCGTAGCCTTATGCAGCCGAAGCCCGATGAGATGGACCGAGTGCGGCGGCCCCGTGGTGACAATGGCGTCTACAGGGTGCTCTTGCAAATACCCCAGCAAAGTTTTCACCGAGGGCTTCACCCAGCCCACGCGCGGATCCGGCACAAAGAGATTGGCCCGGACCCAGAGGGAAAGCTTCTGTTTCCAGGTCTTTTCCCCGGAGGAAATCTCCGTCACCTGCGTACTCTTGGCGCCGGTGAGCTTTCGGTAGGCGGCATAGGGTTCCCAGATCTTTCCCCGGAGCACTTCCAGGTTCTCCGGCAGCTCCTTCTCGAAGGAGGGATCCAGGGAAGGGTAATCGGCATTCTCCGGAGCAAACACCACCGGCTCCCAGCCCTCAGAGGGCAGGTACTTCACGAATTTCACCCAGCGCTGCACGCCGGAACCGCCCGACGGCGGCCAGTAGTAGGCTATTACGAGGACTCGTTTCATAAATATACAAAGATAGCACATTTTTGCTATCTTTGCTGCATGAGAAACCTGCTTAGAATCCTGGCCGCACTGGCTATCATCACCAGCTGCTCGGCCCACTCCGGCTGGACCGAGTGGGAAAAGACGGTTATTGACCGTTCCGACTCCGTCATGTACGTATGTGTCATGCCCGAGGACAGCGCCATTCTGCGCGCACCCAGCGTGGACTTTGGGCAAAAGGAACTAGCCTCACCGGAACTGAAGACACTCCTGGCCAAGATGTACCGCACCCTCACGGACCCTTCCCAGGACGGCGTGGGCATTGCGGCGCCCCAGATTGGCATCAACCGCCGCCTCATCATGGTCATGCGCTACGACAAACCGGACAAGCCCATTGAACCGTATCTCAACATCCGCATAGACAGCCTCCTGGGCCAAAAGGTGCCGGGGCCGGAAGGATGCCTCTCGCTGCCGCCCCTTCGCGGCACCGTCCAGCGCTATCCCAAGGTTCAGATCTCTTATCTCAAGGCCGATGGCACCCCGGTCACCGAGCAGGTAGAAGGCTATTCCGCCATCATCTTCCAGCACGAGTGCGACCACCTGGACGGCATCCTCTACACCGACCGGGCCGACACCGTCTATGTCAATGAGTCCTGGGCCGCCGAACGTGAACAGTTCTCCTATCAAAAGCCAGATTGGTGGCAGTAAACCGTACACCAAATATCAAAATCAGAAACTCCAGCGAACGCCAAAATCCATCTCGAAGGAGAGAGGACGGGCGGTGTAGCTGGATTCAATGTGATGCCCGCCGGGGATGTGCCAGCTGAGGCCGGGCTGCAGATAGAGCGCCGTCTCACGGGTAATCCTGAACTGGAAACCGGCTCCGGCATTCAGTGACCAGAACCAGTCCCGGCAGGAGAGGGTTTCCCACTGCTCCGAGGCCGGTTTTCCGCTCACGAAGGAACGTGTTTCCACCCTGGCACCTACGGCCGTTTCCACCATGGGTCCGCCGCTGATATACAGCGAGAATTCTTTCCATTCCCACGCACGATACTGGACGTTCAGCGGAATGCCCAGATAGTGCAGGTAGCGCTCCGTCCGGGTTTCGGTAGTACCGGACAGGGCGGTGTAGTTCGAGCGGAGGACGCTGTAGGTAATTCCCGTTCCCACGCTCCAGCGGGGGGCAAACTCATAACTCACCCCCACGGAAATGCGGGGAAACCGCCTGTGATTCGATTCTGTAGTGGTTTCCCGGTTACGGCTGAGCATCTGGGTGGTAATGCCGCCGCCCTTCACCACAGGCACCGTATTCCCCATTCCGGGATTGTAGACCACCCCATAACTCTTGGTAACGGTTCCGGGCGCCTGGGCCAGGAGAAATCCTCCCGATGTGACGGTAATCTCCACGCGGCCGGGCTTCCTGCGCGGTTTTACCGGCTCTTCAAACCAGGATGCCCGCGGCTCTTCCGGCAGGACCGTCTTCTCTTTGGTAACAGGAGAAGGCTTCTCAGGAGCAACAGGCGTTGAACACGTATCGGCCTCCACAGGCGCCGCCGCTTCGGCCGCCACCGGCTCCACCGCCGCGGCAACACGCATCGGCCCGGATGAATGACGCGAAACACAAACCAGCCTCTCCGAAGGGACGCAGAGAAGCCCGTCGCCAAAGGGGACATCGGCCGATGGAATGGCCGATGGTGCCGTCCTCCAGAGGAACACGCCGATCACCACCGCAGCAGCGGCAGCGACTACGCCGGCAGCCCAGGGCCACCAGATCACTTTCGGGCGGGCAGCGCCGGCCCGGACTGCGTCCCACAGCCCTTCCGGTGCCGCTTCCTCATACCCTTCCAGAAGGGAGGGAAGCTTGTCTGTCCAATTATCTTTCATGTTCCTTCAAATAAGCTTTTACTTGCCGGGCCAGTTGTGCACGGGCACGGAAATACTGGGAAGCCGACGAGTCTTCCCGGATCCCCAGCAGCCCGGCAATTTCCCGGTGGGATTTCTTTTCAAATACAAACAGGTTGAAAACGGTTCTGTAACCGTCGGGGAGTTCCTGGATCATGCGCTGCAGCACGGCGGCTGGCACTTCCTGCACCGGAACGTCCTCCTCCTCCGGCATATCGGGCAAATCCTCCACATATTGCAGCTTTCCCTGGCTGCGGAGACTCTTGAGCGCGCCGTTCACCACAATGCGGCAGGCCCAGGACTTGAGACAGCCCTCTCCCCGGTACTCAAAACGGCCGGCGGCATCCATCATGCGGATGAAGGCATCCTGCAGGATGTCTTTCACGGCTGCCCTGTCCGGCACATACCGAAGAGCCACCGCCGTCAGGTAGCCCACATAACGGTCATAGAATGCCCGTATTCCGGCTGAATCCCTGCGGCGGAGCGCTTCCAAAAGCTGCAACTCTTTCAGTTCATCACTGCCTGCTTTTGAAGAGGAAGCTTTTTGCAGATTCACCGTCACTGCCGTTCCATTTTAAGGTAAGTTTTCGTTTGCTGCCGCCGGTCGAAGGCAGGCTGGACAGGTCAAAATAGATAAGGGCATCCGCCTTCTCCAAGGCCGCATCTCCATTACTCTGGTGTTCAAGCCGAACTTCGTAGGGGTCTTCCGGATTCTCTCCGGTAATGAGTTTCAGGGTATGCGGAACACTGCCGTCTCCCCAGAAAGTGGAATAGTGCAGGGTAAGATATCCGTCCTCTGCACTGGTCATCCAGTCATCCAGGATGTCCACGGGGTCTCCTTCTTCGGCCGCAGTGCTTTGCACGGGACCTTCCTGCAGGTAATCCATCCACTCGAGGTTGCATCGGCTTTCTCCGCTCCACCAGGAAAGGCCGCAGATAATGCGGCACTCACGGGTGAAAGGCTCCGGGTAGCGGGTGGGATAGAGGCGCGTTGCGTCGTCCAGCTGGAGAAAAACCTGACCGGATGATTCCTGTTTTACGGTTACTATGGCCGTATACTCATTAAGGACAGGCTCCGGGCCTGTACTGGCAGCGTCTTCCGGGAAAAAGCCCTTGGTACACCCGGACACAAGGCATACGACACTCAATATGATTTCTATCCATCGTTTCATGGCGAATCTATAATCCTCCGGGCAGAAGAATCTTGCACGAAATTACACATTTTTCAAAAAATGTACGCAAGATTTGGTCCGGAAAGGATTATCACTCACGGAACTTGAAAACAACCAGATATGAAAAAAATTGCATTATTCCTTCTTCTCGCCGGCCTTTGCGCCAGCTCCTGCGACAAATTCGGATATATCGGCTCCCTTGACGGAACGGGCTATATGAATTATCCCGGTCCCAACCCCGAGGACGGACCCGACATCCAGATCTCCGGAGACCGCTTTGACAAAATACAGGAAAATCCTTTTGTAAGCGTGGCCGAAACCCCGGTTTCCTCCTTCTCTGTCGACGCCGACGGAGCCGCCTACGCTTACATGCGTCTAAGCGTAAGGAACGGATTGTTAATCCCCAAGAACTCGGTCCGCATCGAAGAATACCTCAACTATTTTACCTTTGATTACCCCGAACCGGCAAGCGGAGAGACGCTGGGCATCAACGCCGAGGCCTTCGCCTGTCCCTGGGCACCGGAACACCTTCTCATTCGCCTGGGCCTCAAGGGAAAAACCCTCCCCGAGAATAAAATCCCTTCCGCTAACTTTATTTTCCTCATCGACACTTCCGGCTCCATGTACGGTAATGACAGGCTGGAACTGGTTAAAACCGGCCTGTGTGCCATGGTAGATGCCATGCGTCCCGACGACCGCGTTGCCATCATCACCTACTCTGGCTCCGTGAAGAGACTGGTGGAATCTACCCTTATCTCCAAGGGAGCCGAGACCATCAAGAGAGCCATCCGCAGCCTCGATGCAAACGGAGGCACTGCCGGCGGCCCGGCCATGCAGATGGCCTACGACGAAGCCAAAGCACACTATTCCGAGAGTGCCAACAACCACATCATCATGTGCACCGACGGCGACTTCAATGTGGGCGTTTCCTCTACCGAAGCGCTGGTAGAAATGGTGGAGAGCTACCAGAAGAGTGGCATCTACCTCAGCATCATGGGCTTTGGCACCGGTAACTTCGATGACAGCCGCATGGAAAGCCTGTCCAATCACGGCAACGGTACCTATAATTACATTGACAGCGAAGAAGAAATGATCAAAGTATTCGTGAACGAGCGCAGCCACTTCTACTCCGTAGCCAACGACACCAAGTGCCAGGTGCGCTTTAACCCGGAGGCCGTGGCCCAATACCGCCTTTTGGGATATGAAAACCGCCTCATGAGCCAGGAAGAATTCGAAGACAGCAGCAAAGACGCCGGCGAGATTGGCGCCGGACAGACGGTCACCGCCCTTTATGAAGTGATTCCGGCCGATGGATATACGAAGGACACCTCCCTTGCCACCTTCGAAACCCGCTACAAATTCTCCCTCAAAGATACGGAGAGCCGCTCCCTCACTACCGAGGTAAAGACCGCCGCTACCGCATCCGAGAACATGAACTTCGCCGCCGGCGTGGCCGCCTACGCCCTGGTTCTTCGCGAGTCGGAGTACAAAGGCAGCGCCTCATTGAGCCTTGCCCGGGACCTGGTGAACGGCGCCCGCACCTTCGACCCCGACGGTTTCCGTGCACAACTGGTTCAGCTGATGGACAAGCTGAAGGATTAAAATTTGCGCCATTTTTGCTATATTTGTGATTCACAAAATCAGAATATGGCAAGAATTGCAGAAGACACCCCCATGCTCAAGCATTACTTCGAGGTGAAAGCACAACACCCCGAAGCTTTGCTTTTGTACCGTGTGGGAGACTTCTATGAATGCTACTCCGACGACGCCGTCACGGCCGTCCGCGTCCTGGGTCTTGTCCAAACCAAGAAATCCAACGGAGAAAAAGGTCCCGTGGCCATGGCCGGTTTCCCCCACCATGCCCTGGAAAACTACCTTACCAAACTGGTGAGGGCCGGTTTCAAGGTGGCCGTCTGCGACCAGCTGGAAGACCCCAAGTTTGCCAAGAAACTGGTCAAGCGCGGAGTAACGGAAATTGTAACGCCGGGTATCTCCTTCGGAGAGAACATGCTGGAGGTCAAGGAGAACAACTTCCTGTGCGGCCTCACCATCGAGAAAGACAAGTGCGGCGCCGCTTTTCTGGACGTTTCCACCGGCCAGTTCCAGGTAGCACAGGGCTCGCTGGACTACATAGCCACTCTCATCGGCTCCCTCAAACCCCGTGAACTGGTGGTCCAGAGAGGGTATGAAAAGGGCCTCCGCGAGCGCCTGGGAGACATATTCACCACGTCCATCGACGAGTGGGCCTTTGTCTATGACGCCGCCGTGGAGCGCCTCAAGCGCCAGCTGCAGGTAGACAGCCTCAAGGGTTTTGCCGTAGACTCGTATCCGCTGGGGCTTTGCAGCGCCGGCGCCCTTCTGGTATATCTGGAGCAGACCCAGCACACGGGGCTTAAGAACATCTGCACCATCGGCCGAATAGACGAAGCCAAGTTTGTGTGGATGGACAAGTTCACCCTCCGCAACCTGGAAGTCTTCCAGAGCGCATCCGGGGCCGACGGCGTCTCGCTGGTCCAGACCCTGGACAAGTGCTCCAGCCCCATGGGAGCCCGCATGCTGCGCTCCTGGCTGGCCATGCCCATCATGGACCTCAAGGAGCTGAACGCCCGATACGACGTTGTCCAGTATTTCACGGAAAACCCGGAAATCCTGGATGAAACCCAGACAGACCTTGGCAAGCTGGGAGACCTCGAGCGCATCCTGGGCCGCATCGCCTCCGGAAAGGCCAATCCCCGGGAGATTATGCAGCTGGGCAGGGGCCTCGCGCTCACCGGCCCCATCAAGGAGCGCCTGAAGGGGGCCGATGCCCTGGAAAAGCTCCTGAAAGGCCTCCGAAACTGCGAAAAACTCCTCCAGGAAATCCAGCGTGTAATGGACCCGGAGCCCGCCATCCAGATTGGCAAGGGCCCTGTCATCGGCCCGGGAGTAGACCCCGAACTGGACGAGCTGCGCGCCCTCTCCTCCGGCGGCAAGGATTACCTTCTTCAGATGCAGCAGCGGGAGGCCGAGAGAACCGGCATTTCCTCCCTCAAGATTGCCTACAACAACGTCTTCGGCTATTATATCGAGGTCCGCAATACCTACAAGGACCAGGTTCCCCCGGAGTGGATCCGCAAGCAGACGCTCGTAAATGCAGAACGTTACATCACCGAGGAACTCAAGCAGTATGAGGAAAAGATCCTCACCGCCGAAGACAAGATCTACGCCATTGAGACGCGCCTGTTCGCACAGCTCATCGGCCACATCCAGCTCTCCATCCCCGACATCCAGTGCAACAGCCGCATCCTCGCAAAGCTGGATGTCCTGGCCGGCTTTGCCCAGCAGGCCCTGGAGCGCCACTACTGCCGTCCCGAGATGAACGACGGAAAAGCCCTGGACATCAAGGAAGGCCGGCATCCCGTGATTGAAACCCTCATGCCCGCCGGGGAAGAATATGTTCCCAACGACGTGTATCTGGATACCGAAAAGCAGCAGATTATCATCCTCACCGGTCCCAACATGGCCGGTAAGAGCGCCCTCCTGCGCCAGACCGCCCTCATCGTGCTCATGGCCCAGGCCGGATCCTTTGTTCCGGCCACGGAGGCACGCATCGGCTGGTTCGACAAACTCTTCACGCGCGTAGGCGCCACCGACAACATTTCCCGCGGAGAATCCACCTTCATGGTAGAGATGCTGGAGACGGCCATGATCCTCAATAACCTCAGCGCCCGTTCGCTGGTGCTGCTGGACGAAATTGGCCGCGGCACGTCCACCTACGACGGCATGTCCATCGCCCGCGGCATTGTCGAATACATCCACGAATACGGCAAGGGTGCCAAGACGCTCTTCGCCACGCACTACCACGAGCTCAACGACCTCGAAAGCCTCTTCCCCCGCGTGAAGAACTTCCACGTTACCGTAAAGGAAGTGGGCCGGGAAGTCTTGTTCCTCAGAAAAATCAAGGAAGGCGGTACCGCCCACAGCTTCGGTATCCACGTGGCCCGCATGGCCGGCATGCCGCAGGCCGTGCTGGAGAGCGCCGAGAGAACGCTCAAGGCCCTCGAGAACAGCGAAAAGCTGGAGGCAATCGGCGCCCTCACCCCCGTGAAACCGCACAACACCAAGGCCGGGAAAGTGGAGAAGGACGGCGCGCTGCAGCTTTCCATGTTCCAGCTGGACGACCCTCTTCTCGAAAGCCTCCGGGACCGCCTCAAGACCGCCGACCTCAACAATATGACTCCGCTCCAGGCCTTTGACCTGCTGCGGGCCATGAAAGCCGAATTAGGAATCTAGCTATGTCCATCAAAAACATGCCGGTATGGAAGTGGAGCCTTCTCCTTGTGGTCTCCCTGTTCCTGGGTCTTCTTCTCTACGGTATCGGAGGAGTCATCCAGGAAGTATGTAACGGCTGGCTGGGCTGGATCATAACCCTGTTTATCGCCGCGGCCATGCTGGGCCTGTACGCCTTCTTCGTACACCTTTTCGAAGGCTCCTGGCCCGGAGATATTCCGCTTCGTAAATGCGCAGGACAAACGGCGCTGGGCCTTGCTACAGGCCTTGGCAACTTCCTTCTGGTAGTGGGCGCCATGGCACTATTTGGCTTCTATAAGGTGGAGAGTACCGGTTGCGACTGGAAGGTCCTTGCCGACGCTTTTTCCATGTTCCTCATTGTAGCCATTGGCGAAGAAGTGGTCTTCCGGGGTATCTTCTTCCGCTGGCTGGACGAAAAGTGGGGCCTCACAACCGCCCTGGCGGTCTCCGGACTGGTCTTCGGGCTGGTCCATGTGGGCAATCCCAACGCTACGCTCTGGGCCGGCATTGCCATCGCCCTGGAGTCCGGTCTCCTCCTGGGTATGGCCTACAAGTGGGCCGGGAACCTCTGGTTCCCCATCGGCATCCACTGGTCCTGGAACTTTGTCCAGGGCAACGTCTTTGGCTTTGCGGTATCCGGCAACGACGCCGGAGCCTCCTGGCTGCACCCGATTGTTTCCGGACCGGATTGGCTCACGGGCGGCGCCTTCGGGGCCGAGGCATCTGTCCTTTCCTCGGTCGTCGGCCTTGCCATTACCGCCTGGTTCCTTTGTAAACACCTAAAGAATAAATAACTATGGCTATTACCAAAAAAATCTGGGGCACTGCGCCCGACGGAAAAGAAATCTATCTCTACACGCTCAAAAACGCTTCGGGCGCCTATGTGGAGCTCAGCAGCGTGGGAGCAGGCATCGTATCCATCGTCGTGCCCGACAGGGAAGGCAAACTGGCCGATGTCGCGCTGGGTTACAAAACCCCTCAGGATTACTTTGGCGACGGCCCCTTCGCCGGCAAAATCCCCGGACGTTACGCCAACCGCATTGCCAAAGGCCATTTCACGCTGGACGGAGTAGAGTACACCCTTCCCGTCAACAACGGCCCCAACCACCTGCACGGTGGTCCCAAGGGCTTTGCCAACCAGGTCTGGGACAGCCGTATCGAGGGAGATGCCGTAGAATTCATGTATTTCTCCGAAGACGGAGAGGAAGGCTATCCCGGCAACCTCAAGGTAGTGGCCCACTACACCTGGGGAGAAGACAACTCCCTCAAGCTCATCCTGACGGCCGAGACCGACAAACCCACCGTAGTGAACCTCACCAACCACGTTTACCTGAACCTGGACGGAGAGGCTTCCGGCAGCGTCCTCAGCCACAAGCTGGAGCTCAACGCCTCCGCGTGGCTTCCCACCGACGAAACCCTCATCCCGCTGGGGGCTCCGGAAGACGTAGCCGGCACGCCCATGGACTTCGTGGAAGCCAAGGTCATCGGAGAGGATATCAAGGCCGATTTCCCTGCCCTCAACTATGGCAAGGGATATGACAACTGCTTCCTCATCGACGGTGCCCTTCCCGGCCAGCTCACCCCCGCCGCAGAGCTTTGGGCAGCGAGGAGCGGCCGCCACGTGGAAATTCTCACCACCCAGCCGGCCGTACAGGTCTATACCGGAAACTGGCTCAAGGGATGCCCCATGGGCAAAACCCGCGAGTACGAGGACTATGACGGCGTAGCCATCGAGTGCCAGCACGCCCCCGATTCTCCCAACCAGGCCGACTATCCGTCCACGGTCCTCAGGCCCGGTGAAGTGTACGAGGAAGCCATTATCTGGGCGTTCGACGCCCGGTAGGCTACATCAGAAGATTCGTCAGGAATACTACCACAATACCAACGGGCGCCACAAACCGCATGAGGAAGTAAACCACTCCGAAAATGCGCGTGTTCACGGTTCCCCCGTTGGTAAATTCGTTACGCACATCGGCCCTCGACATCTTCCAGCCCACGAAAAGGGTAAAGATGAGGCCGCCCAGCGGCAGCAGCCAGTCGGAGCACAGGTGGTCCAGGAAGTCGAAGAAGGTATATCCCAGCACCTTGACATGGGCGAGCGGCCCGAAGGAGAGGCTGCAAAGGACACCTACCGCCCAGCAGCCGATAGCCAGGATCCAGGTGGCGGTGCGGCGCTTCATGCCCCGTTCGTCGGTCAGGAAAGCCACGCCCACTTCCAGCATGGAGATGGCCGATGTGAGCGCAGCGGCCAGGATGGCCACAAAGAAGACGGAAGACACCAGCGTACTCACAATGGGGACGCCCTCTCCCATCTTGTGGAAGATATAGGGCAACGTCTCAAACACCAGTCCGGGGCCTCCGCCCGGCTGCAGGCCCGCGGCGAATACCGCCGGAATCACGGCGAAGGCGGCAATGATGGCAAACAGGAGGTCGCTCACGGCGGTTCCAAGCCCCGAGACCAACAGATTTTCTTCCTTCTTGATATAAGATGCGTAGGTAAGGATGGTGCCGACGCCCAGGGACAGGGAGAAGAACGCCTGGCCCAGCGCAGCGGCACAGGCATCGGCCGTCAGCTTGGAGAAATCGGGACGGATGAGGTATTCCACGCCCCTTCCCGCACCGGGAAGCGTGAGGGCATAGATGAGGATGGCCAGGATGAGGAGGAACAGTGCCGGCATGGCCACTTTGGAGAACTTCTCAATGCCTCCCTTGACACCGCCCAGCACCACGCCCGCTACCAGCGCCATAAAAGCCGTATGGGCAAAGATGGGCTGCCAGGGAGAGGAAATGAAGCGGCCGAAGAAATGGGGGATTTCCTCCGCGGGAATGTCGGTAAAGCTGAAGGAGAGGGACTTGAACAGATACTCTACGCTCCAACCGCCCACCACGGAATAATAGCTCAGCAGAAGAAGCGGAGACACCACGGTAAGGAGGCCGGCCCACCGCCAGGCACTGCCGGGGGCGAGCTTTTTCATGGCGCCAAAGGTGTCGGAGCGGGAGCTTCGGCCGATGATGGACTCGGCGTAAAAGATGGGAAGGGCCAGAAGAAGGCAGGCGGCTACATACACCAAGATAAAGGCCGCGCCGCCATATTCACCCAGGATATAGGGGAAACGCCAGATGTTGCCCAGGCCCACGGCGCTGCCGGCCATGGCAGCAATCACCGCAAAACGGCTTCCGAAATGTTCTCTTTGCTTCATAACACAGAGGAAAGGACCAGCACCAGAATGCCGATGGGCGCCACATAGCGCACCAGGAATCGTACCACCGGGAATACGCGGACATTGGCAGAGAAAACGCCCCCGCCCGTCAGTTCGCGGAACAGCACGCTGCGAGGCATCACCCAGCCGGCCAGGATAACGGAGATGAGGCTGCCTGTCACCATGAAAACGTTGGAGGCAGCACTGTCGGCAAAATCAAAAATATTGTTTCCCAGAAGTTTCACCTGTGAAAGCGGCCCGAAGGACAGGCTGCACAGCGTCCCCATTACGGAACATATCACAAACAACAGGGCGCACGCCCAGCCACGTTTCATTCCCTTGTCCTCCGTGAGGTATGTCACGCCCACCTCCAGCAGCGAAATGGAAGAGGTGAGGGCGGCCAGGAAAATGGCGGCAAAAAAGAGGATGGCGGCCACTGCGCTGAGTACCGGAGCCGATTGTCCCAGATGGGAGAAGATGTAGGGCAGCGTGTCAAAGATGAGCGTCGGGCCCGTTCCCGGCTCGATACCGGCCGAAAAGACGGCGGGGATAATGGCGAAACCGGCCAGGACAGCGAAGAAAAGGTCACTCAAGGCCGTTCCTGCGCCGGCCACCAGCAGGTTTTCATTTTTTTTGACGTACGAGGAATAGGTGATGATAATGCCCGTCCCCAGAGACAGGGAGAAAAAGGACTGTCCCAGCGCGTCAATGAAGGTATGTGCCGTTACTTTGGAAAAGTCCGGTTTTACCAGGTACTCGACACCCTTCCCCGCTCCGGGAAGCGAGAGCGAATACGCGGCAATCAGGACAATAAGGACGAACAGCGTGGGGATACTCCACTTGCAGAAGCGCTCGATGCCGCCCTTGACACCGGAGACCACCACGCCCACGGTCACGGCCAGGAACGCCAGGTGGAACACGACCGGCACCCAGGGATGTGCGATAAAGCGGCCGAAACTGCCAGCCACTTCCGAGGGCGCAGCACGGATGAAGTCCAGCTTGATGGACTGCACAAGATAATCGAGGGACCATCCACCCACTACCGAGTAGTAAGAAAGAATCCACAGCGGGGTTATGACCATCAGAAGGCCAAACAGCCGGCCTGCCTTTCCGGGCACCAGGAACTCCACCGCCGCACGGCAATTGGCCTGGCTGCTTCGGCCTATGGCAGACTCTGCCAAAAAAATGGGAAGAGAAAGTACAAGCGTGAAGGCCACGTAGATAAGAATGAACGCCGCTCCGCCGTTTTCTCCCACCAGATAAGGGAAACGCCAGATGTTCCCCAGGCCGATGGCGCTGCCAGCAAAGGCCATGATGACGGCCATGCGGCCGCCGAACTTTTCGCGCGGGGCTTTCATATGCAGTTGTCTAAGGGCTTACTTTTTCCGGTACACCACGAATTCGAAGGTGTAGCCGGTCTCAGGGTCGGTATGGGTCTCGGAGGTACTTTCGCGCTCCCATACGGCCGGATCAATCACGGGGAAGAATACATCGGCCCCTTTCACTTCCGTGTGTACATGGGTGATGTAGAGTTTGTCCATGTCCGGCAGGGCAGCCTTGTACACGGAGGCTCCGCCCATCACGAAGCACTTGTCGGCTCCGGTGGCCTCGGCCTCTTTGTAGGCTTCCTCAAAGGAATAGACGCAGGTGACTTCCGGGATGGGGTCTCCGCCCAGGTTGAGAACGATGTTCTTACGGCCTTTCAGCGGACGGACAGGCAGGGAAAAATAGGTGGTGCGCCCCATGATGACCGGAAAACCGCGGGTGGTTTCCTTGAAGTATTTGAGGTCTTCGCTCAGGTGCCAGGGAAGGTCACCTTTTACGCCGATGCCGTAGTTGTCGGCTACGGCCACAATGATGCATTTTTCCATAATCTAGACGGCTACAGGGGCTTTGATGGCAGGCCACGGGTCGTAGCCTTCCAGGGTAAAATCTTCGTATTTGAAGTCAAAGAGGGACTTCACTTCCGGGTTCAGCTTCATCACGGGAAGCCGGCGGGGTTCGCGGGTAAGCTGCAGGGCCACCTGTTCAAAATGGTTGCGGTACAGGTGCGTATCTCCGGTGGTGTGCACGAACTCACCGGGCTCCAGGCCGCAGACCTGTGCCATCATGAGGGTGAGAAGGGCATAGGATGCAATGTTGAAGGGAACTCCCAGGAAAACGTCTGCGCTGCGCTGGTACAACTGGCAGGAGAGCTTGCCATCTGCCACATAGAACTGGAAAAGGCAGTGGCACGGAGGGAGAGCCATCTGGTCAATTTCGGCGGGGTTCCATGCACTTACCAGGATTCTCCGGGAGTCCGGATGGTTCTTGATAAGGTCAACCGCCTGTGAAATCTGGTCGATTACCCTTCCGTCGGGAGCGGCCCAGGAGCGCCATTGGTGGCCATAGACCGGGCCCAGGTTGCCGTTTTCATCGGCCCATTCGTCCCAGATGGTGACGCCGTTGTCCTTCAGGTACTTGATGTTCGTATCTCCGGAGAGGAACCACAGGAGCTCGTAGATGATGGACTTGAGGTGAACCTTCTTGGTAGTGAGGAGGGGGAAACCATCGGCCAGGTTAAACCGCATCTGATAGCCGAACACGCTCTGCGTGCCGGTGCCGGTACGGTCTTCTTTCATGACGCCGTTGGCTCTGATATGTCTTAGGAGATCCAGGTACTGTTGCATAGGACACAAAGATACGTAAATATTTTAAAAATCCACCCCGAAAATGAGGGAAACGTCCCACGGCCGGCCCTGTCCGGTGTGCGGGTACAGGCTGCCGCCCAGATAGGAAACCGACACGCCGATGGAAGCGTCGAAGGGAAGGAAGAGCAAGCGGGCCAGGGAGGCCGACAGGTCGGCCCCGGCGCTCCAGAGGTTGTGTCCTCCGGGAACGCCCATGTAGTCGGCATGGGGCGTGAGGAGGAAATTCTTGATGTAGGCGATGCCCGGGATGGAGATGTCTCCCACGTAGATGGGGATGCCGTAGTCGGCCGTCACCCGCCACTGCGAGGCGAAGTTCTGGCCCACGAGGGCCGATGCCCGGCTGCCGAACCCGCGCGGAACAACGCTGGCATAGATGTCTCCGATGAGGGCGTTCCCCAGTTTCTTCTGCCCCGTGAGGGTCCATTTAAGGCCCTGCGCACGCGTAATGCCCGGCAAATAGCCGTAGGCATATCCGTACAGGTTGGGGGCATAATAGCGGGTGAGGCCGGGGCGGAAGCCAATTCCGCCTTCCAGGCCGATGCCCCAGCGCGGGTACGCCTGAGAGTCGGCACGCGAAGCCACTACGTAACCGCGGACAGAAGCCGACAGGTGCTGCATAACAGGGCCGGACAACGTCTCGATGGGAGCCGCCGGCGAACTGAAGGCCGGAATACCGCCGAAGCGGTCTGGACTAAGATAGGTGACAGGAGTGCTGGAATAGACGTTATTGCTCACCGAATAGCGTACCTGCGGCGTTACCCCGTAATGGATGCCTCCCCTGGAGAAGGTAAGGGGAATATAGGCCCGGGCCGATGCGCTCAGAAGCGGACGGTTTTGCTCCATGGCACGCAACTGATAGGTGGTGACATTGCCGATG